>CADCOU010000188.1 GCA_902803155.1 uncultured Lachnospiraceae bacterium
ACAATTCTCTTATGCATAAACAACGCTGTGCAAACAGCGTTGTTATTTGCATATCGCTGTGCTATCCTCATCTCACATTTCTCAATACACATATCTTTAAGCATTTCTGAAAGTGAGGTTCTTCTATGAAGCACATGCGAAGTATCGTCTGTTTTCTGTGTCTTTTTCTTCTTTTCTCAGTTTTAGCCGCATATGCGGGTGAAACCGAACCGGAGGCGGCAGGCCCGCTGCCAGTATCCGAAACGCCGGCAGTGTCCTCCGGCGATGAGAAACCGGGCTGCGATACGGGTGAAACAGCCGGGGCCGATTCTTCAGACAGCGGAGACACATCTGCTCCTGCGGAAGGAACCGGAGACGCGGAAAGTACCGCCTCCGCATCCGGGACTGCTCCGGGAGATTCTGCCGGAAACAGTGATTCTCCGGAAGGGGAGGATACCAGGGAACCGGAGGAGACTTCGGAGTCCGAACCGGAACCGACGGAGCGCCGGGACCCGATGTTTGGGCTCAGGGTCGGAGAGGAAGTCACGATCTGCGTGCATACATCCGGTAAAAAGAGCAGGGATATGCTTACTGCCGCCGCATCGGATACTGTCAGGGTCAAAGTACTCGAGGTGTATGATTATGATCATGCCGGTTTCGGGGATGGGACAGGTATGTTTACAAATAAATACCAGGTTACGTTTAACGGAATGCAGGCGGTTGCGTACTGCCTGGATCCGGCGAAAGCAAACCCGAAGATGAGTGACAATTTTACGATCCTTAAATATGACGACGGAAAGAACGTAGCCAAGATCCTGTACTATGCGCAGGCAGATGCGGCGCATGGTGGCTATTTTGCTCTGAAACATCCCGGATACAACGATGAAAAACAGTTTATCATCACGCATATGGCAGCTGCGAAAGCGGCAGGATCCTCGAGCTGGGATCAGCATGCTAACAAAAGCGCAAGGGATGAAGCGAATGCTCTCATCCTGTATGCGGAATCAATGCCTGCGATCCAGGATCCCGGGATTTCATTTTCACCGTCCAGTGTCTATGCATCCATGCAGGGGAGCGTACTGCAGACAGGAAAAGTAACTTTAAATGGTTCAGCCGGAAATACAGCTGTTGTTACACTTCCAGCCGGCGTAACATTAAAGAATCAGACAGATGCATCCAGGTCAGGGAGCGGAAATGTAACAATTGCGGCAGGTGATTCTTTCACACTGACATATTCCACGGCAGCATTGCGAAGCGGTCTGACAGTGACAGCCGGCGCTGTCGGAAAGCAGGACAGGGACTACACTGCGTATATGATCAGAACAGATTCGGACACACAGAATCTCGGGCTGGTTTTCGGGGAAAAAACAGCAGGTGGGAACAAGGCTTCTCTGTCTGCCAGATTTACACCCGATGTGATCGTCAGACCGTTCAAGACCGACAGCGGCAGCGGCCGCGGACTGCAGGGCGCTGTGTTTGGTCTGTATGCATCAGAAGATATGACTGAGTGGGACGGGACGAAGCGGGCAAAGGGTGAGCTGATAGAGAGCGTAACGACAGGGGCGGACGGAAAAGCAACGTTTTCACATGCTCTGACGCTCGGACAGAACTACTTCGTCAGGGAGAAAAAGGCACCGTATGGCTATCAGGCGAATACGGAAGAGAGCATGCAGGTTCAGTTTCACATGGAATCGGGGAGCGGCACTGCCCAGACGATGGAACATACCTTTGCAAATGATCCGGTAAAGGGAGCGATCAGGCTGGTCAAGCGGGACAGGGAGCTGGAAGGGGATCCCGGTGATCAGCATGCGCAGCCGCAATCAGGTGCCGGAGAAGAATCCGGAACGGAAAGCCAGGCAGAGTCAGAAACCGAAGGAGAGCCACAGGCGCAGGGAGATGCTTCACTGATCGGCGCCGTGTATGGCCTGTATGCGAGGAAAGATATTCTCCTGCCGGATCAGAGCGGAACTGTACTGTATCCGGCAGGAGAACAGGTGGCGTCTGCCGTTACAGATGAGAAGGGTGAGATCCGGTGGGAAGATCTTCCGCTTGGAGAGTATTATGTGAAAGAAATCACTCCTTCAGAAGGGTATGTCCTGGACGGGTCGGAATATGAAGCGGTACTGGCATATAAGGATGAAGACACTCCCGTGGTCGTTACTGTGGTTGATGTGACAGAGCAGGTGGTCAGACAGCCATTCTGTGTATGTAAACTGTCAGAGAAGAATAATGCAGATCCGATCCCTCTCGCAGGGGCGGGATTTAAGGCCTGGCTTGTCAGTTCTCTGAAGAAAGACGGTGATTCCTATGACACTTCACAGGCAGAACCTGTCATATTGACCGAAGAGGGATCGACGGAACTCTTTACAGATGAAAAAGGAGAGGCGGTTTCTGCATCACTTCCGTACGGAACGTATCTGGTACGGGAGACTACTGTACCTGAGAATCATCTGAAGGCAGAAGACTTTTTTGTACATATCACGGAGCATAGTCCGGATACGCCGCAGCCGGTGGTAACACTGACAGACCGGAAAGTACAGGGGCAGATCCGGATCGTAAAAACCGGTCCGATGCTGACCGGATACAGAAAGCACCGGTTCATCTATGAAGTCAGGGGACTGGCAGGCGCTGTGTTTGAAATCGCTGCCGGTGAAGATATCTACCGCACAGATGCAGCAGGTTATGAGAACGGGGAAGCGGAGATCCTCTATACGAAAGGACAGAGAGTTGCAAGCCTGACAACGGACAGGAACGGGGAAGCGGTATCTGAAGAACTGCCCCTGGGCCATTACACAGTCAGAGAAGTGACCGCTCCTTACGGAATGCAGCTCGTTACGAACGTTTATGAGGCGGTACTCAGTTCAGACGGAGAAACCCCGGTCGTGGTAAAGGATCTGGAGATTGAAGATCCGAGACAGAAAGTTGAGATACAGGCTGTGAAATACAGCAGCGAAGCAAGGCATACACCGCTGAAAGGCGCTGTTTTTACCCTGTATGCGAAAGAGAACATATATGCACGAAGTGCGGACGGAAAGACGCCGGGATCGCTGATTGTAAAAGCCGGGACCGCTGTCGCGCAGGCACGGAGCGGGAAGGACGGCAGGGCGGTCTTTGACCTGGAACTGCCGCATGCGAAGTATTATGTTCAGGAGACAAAGGCTCCGGCCGGGTATCAGCTCAATCCAAAACAGTACGAGTGTGACTGCAGCTACAGGGATCCGTCATATGAATCGGTTCGGATCAGTGTTAAGATCCCGGATGAACCGCTGAGCCATGATTTCCCCGAAGCAGGTTCCGGAGGCAGGTCTCCGAGAACCGGTGACAGGACGCCTGTCCTGCCGTTCCTGTTCTGTATGATTGGGGCATTCTGTACTGTGGCGATCGGTTTTTACCTGAAAAAACGCATGGTGATTCATGGAAAGGACGCAGGTGCTGACTGGTGACCTGAGAAAGCGGATACCGAAGTGCAGATGCTGTACCGGAGCAAGTCCGGGAGCGCAGTCACTCATACCTTCCTTCTGCATAACATGGCGAAGATTGCTCCGGTGTGGTAGAATGCTTACATACGGAGTGATATATGCAGGCATGTCCTTCCGGTCCGGATCACATAGCAGACCCGGGGCGGGTTATTCCGGGAAGGGAATTATTATGCGAAACTGGTGGAGAGCGATCAGAAAACAGCTGGGTGCGCCGTGGGCGGCGTATACCTTTGCGATCTGTGCAGGAGTTGTCCTGTTTGTTGCGCTGTCGCATATTTCGCTGCTGTGGACTGCGCTGAGGGCATTCTATCATTATATTGCCCCGGTTGTGATCGGTATTGTGATTGCCTATGTTCTGGATCCGCTGGTCAAATTCTGGGAGCAGAAAGTCTTCTTTAAGATGAACCATAAGGCAGCCAGGGCGCTTGGTGTAGCAATCACCTTTACCATCCTGGTGGTGTTCTTTGCCATTCTGCTCATCGCCATGATCCCGCAGCTGATATCGAGCATACGGATGTTCGTCGAGAACCTGGGGGGATATGCAAAGTCCCTGAACGAGATGCTCGGACAACTGCAGGAGTTCGCGGCAGAGCACAATGTTGACATATCCAATCTGACGTCTTCGGTTGAAGATGCGATCGGTTCGCTTACCAACAATCTGCCGAACAGCATTAACGGGATCCTCAATACGACGATCTCATACGGCGTTGACATCGTAAACGGTTTGATCTCCACGATCGTCGCAATCTATATTCTGCTGGATAAGGTCAGCCTGCTGGCAGGAGTAAAGCGCCTGTGGAAGGCTCTGACAAATGAAACTTCTTACCGCAGGTCTTATGATTTTCTTCTTCGCTGCAATGAGATCATGATCCGGTACATCCTGTTTGACCTTCTGGATGGCCTGATCATCGGTCTGACGAACGCCGTGTTTATGCTGATCGTCCACTATCCGTACGTACCGCTGATCTCAGTGATCGTAGGCGTTACGAATCTGGCACCGACATTCGGCCCCATCCTGGGCGGTGCGATCGGGTGCCTGATCCTGTTCCTGATCAATCCGTGGTATGCGCTCGGATTCCTCATATTTACGATCATTCTTCAGACCGTTGACGGGTATATCCTCAAACCGAGGCTGTTTGGCGGCCAGCTTGGCGTCCCTGCCATCTGGATTCTGATGGCTTTGATTGTATTCGGCAGAATGTGGGGCGTTATCGGAATCCTTCTGGCAATTCCGATTGCCGCAATCCTTGACTTCATATTCCGGGACGGGATCCTGGTATGGCTGGAGAACAGGCGCAGCAGGAAAAATGCAGCCGCGGCAGCCGCAAGGTCAGCCACGAAGGATGGGGACAAAAAGTCCGGCAGGATGTGAAAAAACAAATCGAGCAGGAGGGGACACCTCCTACCCGATCAGGCAATGCTGCTAACATCTCGCAGGCAGAGCTTGCGAGATGTTTTCTATATCAGTTCATCAGCTGTTTCATGCTCATTTCTTCAAGGAGGTCACTCTTCAGCTTAAAGAGCTTGTCGGAGAGGTCAACGTACATGCTGTGCGGATTGACGAAACGTTTGGTCTCATCCCAGAGAGACTCCTTCTCCTTTGTGCAGACATCACGCATCTCCATGACAGTCGGCGATTCATAAACACATTCTCCGTTTTTGAAGACGGGGATGAGAAGTTCACGCATCTCGTAGGTACCGCCTTTAAGCTTTGTTTTTTTCCAGGTTTCCTTGGGATCCGTAAGGATCAGGTCGTCTGCCGGATCAAAGACTTCTTCGTCCAGGCAGATCAGGTCTGCACGGATCTTGTGGAAATCCCTGTCATAGATCCGGATGATTTTCTTGTTGCCGGGATTAGTGATCTTCTCCGTGTTGTCCGAAAGCTTGATCTTCGGCACCAGGTTGCCGTTCTCGTCCTCAAGTGCGGCAAGCTTATACACGCCGCCAAAGGCAGGAGTATCCTTGGAAATAATCAAATTGGTGCCGACACCCCATGAATTGATGGCAGCTCTCTGAGCCATCAGGGAGGAAATCAGGTATTCATCCAGGTCTGAACTGGCGGTGATGGTGGCTTCCGGGAACCCGGCTTCATCCAGCATGGCACGTGCACGCTTGGACATGTAGGCAAGGTCGCCGGAGTCCAGGCGGATCCCGAACTTTTTGAGCGGACGGCCTGTCTCCTGCATATAGCGGAAGGTTTTGATCGCATTCGGGACGCCGGAGCGGAGGGTGTCGTAGGTGTCTACGAGAAGCGTGCAGTTGTCCGGATACAGCTCCGCGTATGTCCGGAATGCCTCAAACTCGTCCGGGAAACTCATGATCCAGCTGTGTGCGTGTGTTCCCAGGACCGGGACGTTGAACAGCTGTCCGGTCAGAACGTTTGAAGTACCGCAGCATCCGCCTATGACTGCAGCCCTCGCGCCGTACGTACCGGCGTCCGGTCCCTGTGCGCGCCGAAGGCCGAATTCCATGACTGCGCCTCCCTGCGCCGCATAGCATACGCGCGCCGCTTTGGTCGCGATCAGCGACTGATGGTTGATGATATTCAGGATCGCTGTTTCCATCAACTGGGCTTCCATGATCGGCGCGATGATCTTTACCAGAGGTTCCCTCGGAAAAACTACAGTCCCTTCGGGAATCGCATAGATGTCTCCTGAGAAATGAAATCCCCTGAGATATTCCAGGAAATCCTCATCGAAGGTGCCGGTAGAACGGAGATAACTGATGTCCTCATCCGAGAAAGTCAGGCGTTTTACATAATCGATCACCTGATCCAGACCGCAGCAGATTGCGTATCCGCCTTCATCCGGATTGCGGCGGTAAAAGGCGTCGAAAATCACCTTCGGATTCTTGCCGGTCTTGAAATACCCCTGCATCATGGTAAGTTCATAAAAGTCGGTAAGTAGAGTGAGTTTCATGGTACTCATATGATAATCTCCCTGCAGATTGCATTGCGGTTTCAGTCACAGAGATTATACCATTCCCGTGGGGAAATGTAAGTAAAAAAGTACTTGCATTACATAAACTTTGAGATTATAATAACCTTCGTCGCGGGAACGAGAGCGGCAGAACAGCAGGATAAAGGGGTATAGCCAAACGGTAAGGCAGCGGACTCTGACTCCGTCATTTCAAGGTTCGAATCCTTGTACCCCTGCTCAGAGAAAAGGCTTCCGATCAGAGATCGGAAGCCTTTATCCGTTCTGTTCATCCTGAAGATCCGTATATGACCGGCAGTCAGTATGTATCGTCAGGGAAATCCGGCTGTATCTTCAGTTTTTTCTCCAGTTCATGTTTTCGGTCAATCTCCCTCTCCGCGCTTCTCATATGGTCCTCCAGGATACGGAGTTCAAAGGCGTCTGCATTCTTATACATTTCGATAAGCTGAAGAGGAATGTCTTCTGCATCTGTCTGGTCGATTCCCCGGATCAGATAATCCATGGAGACCCCGCACATCTGGCACAGGCGGATCATCCTCCAGTTTTTCATCATATGGATACCGCGTTCGATCTTGCTGATGGACACTTCAGAACACTCCAGGAATTCAGCGAGCTGTTCCTGGTTCATATCCAGCTGCTCCCGCAGGAGTCTGATACGTTCCCCGCAGGGAACCGCAAGGGCTTTTTCCTTCTGATCTTTCATAATACTGTGATATGGTCCGTCCTGTGAAATGAAAACAGCAATGCCTGACCGCTGCAGTCAGATACAATGGCAACTATCCATATTATAAAAAGCGCGCTATTGCCAGACCACAGCGTAAACAGACAGAAAAAACGGTCGTATTTGTACAGAACTCATCTAAGCGGAGCGCAGACTGCATTCGGTGCAAAGCGTTTTCCTCTGAGCGCCGCTGCGATTCGCCGCGGCTTATCCGGAAAAACAGGCTTGCGTAAACCGCAGTGGTAAGGGTATGATTACTCAGCAATGGGGGATGACGAGGATGAGGATCGACCTTGAGAGATACCGTAAAAAAAGCGCTGCGGAGAGGCATGCTGTTCTGATCCGATTCGGAGCTGTGCTGACGGAGGGGGCGGAGATAGCGACTCCGCAGTCCTGTACGGCATACGCAGGGGCATTGACAGCGGCTCTTGTCACGATCCTGAGGCAGATGACGGATACACTCAGTGAGATTGTTTCCGGAGGGGAAAAAGAGGCCGGCAGCAAGCGGCCGGATCCGGGTGAAATCAGGCGGGCTATGCGCAGAAAGTATTTCCGGCGTCTTGCAGGGATCAGCGATCTTAAGATTGCAGAGGAATACGTCCGGGTCCATTACCGGTATCAGCCCCCTCAGACAACAGAAATGACCGAATGGCTCCGTTCATTCCAGGGACGGCATGAGGCGGTCAGGGATCTGGTCTGCAGGATCGATAAAGAGACGGATGCATTTATACGGGAAGATATACCTGGGATGCTGAAACTCAGAATGAGACAGTCAGCGGAGGGCAGCTATGGGAAAATACACATTTGAATCGTGTGTCCGTTATTCCGAATGCGGAGAGGACGGAAGGCTGACCCTGGGGTCGATCGTTGATTATTTTCAGGATACAGCGACTTTCCAGGGAGAGCATCTGGGAGTTGGTGTAAGTTTCCTGAAAAAGCAGAATATCGCCTGGATCCTCACATCCTGGCAGATCTTTACGGATCATTTTCCGAAATTGTCAGAGCCTGTAGCGGTTCAGACCTGGGCATATGATTTCCGCAGCTTTTACGGATTAAGGAATCTTGTGCTTCAGGATGGCTGCGGGCGCAATGCCGCGTGGGCGAACAGCGTATGGGTACTGATGGATATGGAGAGGATGCGTCCTGTAAAGGTTCCCGAAAAACTGGCAGATCTGTACGGGGTCGAACCGCGGCTGGAGATGGACTACGGTCCGCGCAAAGTACCTGAGCCCGAAGAAGGAGAAGAAATGCCTTCGTTTCCGGTGACAAGGATGCACCTGGATACGAATCATCATGTGAACAACGGTCAGTATATTGAAATGGCCCGTGCGTATGTCCCGGAACCATTCGAACTGTATGAAACACGGGTAGAGTATAAGGCGCAGGCGCGTCTGGGTGATCTGGTCTTCCCGAAGGTCTGCAGGGAACAGGATGCGCTCACGGTTTCGCTCAGAGATGAGAAGGGAAAAAGCTACTGTGTCGTCCGGTTCCGGCAGCGTTCAAAGGAAGAACCTCAGCGGACGGCCGCGGAACAGAACAGTGAAAGGACGGAATAACCATGAAACTTGGAGAAAGACAGACTCTTACTATAGACCGTATAAAAGAATTCGGTGTATACCTGTCGGATGGCGAAGAATCCGTGCTGCTTCCGAAAAAGGAAGTGCCTTCCGGCGCTGCCCGGGGTGACGAAGTGGAGGTATTCCTGTACAGGGATTCCTCGGACCGGATGATAGCGACGACAGCGCAGCCGCTGATCACACTTCATCAGACAGCGCTTCTGCGCGTTAAGGAGACTTCACGGATCGGCGCGTTTCTGGACTGGGGGCTTCCCAAAGATCTCCTGCTCCCATTCCATGAACAGACCAGAAAAGTAAAAGCCGACGAGACCGTACTGGTCGGCCTCTATATTGATAAGTCAGGCCGTCTGGCAGCGACTATGAATGTATACCCGTATCTGAGATGTGATTCTCCGTATCAGAAGGATTCGCGGGTGCAGGCAAGGATTTATGAGACCAGTGAAAACTTCGGGATCTTTGCTGCAGTTGATGACCGGTACTCCGCTCTGATACCGAAACAGGAAGCCGCCGGGACATTCCGGATCGGAGAGATCGTGGATGCAAGGGTTACCTCCGTACGTCCGGACGGGCGGCTGAATCTGTCTGTCCGGGAAAAGGCGTATCTGCAGATTGATAAAGATGCGCATGAGATTCTGAAAGTGATCAGCGAATACGAAGGAGTCCTCCCGTTTGACGATAAAGCATCCCCGGAGATTATCCGGAGGGAGTTCGGACTCAGCAAAAATGCGTTCAAGAGGGCAGTCGGGCACCTGATGAAGGAAGGAAAGGCTGAAATCAGAGACAGACGCATTTATCTTATTCAGGATGAAAGCCTGTAAAGAAGCGTTTTCTGCTACCATTCAGGGGAAATTCGTGGTAAGATGAACCCAGTCGAACGGGCAGGAAATGGAACGGTCTGACAGGAGGCTTAGCTTATGCAGAATCGAAGCAGATTAGCAGGAACTCAGTATCTGTTCATGATGGCAGTCTGGATCATTCTGGGACTTCTTCTTGGGATCACCGGACTGAACAAGTATTTAAACTATTACAGTTCTGCTATGTTTGCAGAGCTGCAATTCCTGATCCCGGTCGTTGTCCTGCTGATTTTGGACCGGTTTGAGGTGATGCGCGGTACCAGGATGAAGGTGATCGGGATCCGCACGATCCTCTGGACATTGCTTTTCACTCTTCTCATTCTTCCGGTCACATATTACCTGAACATGGTAAGCCAGCTGTTCGTACCGAACGCGGTGGAAGCAAATGTGGAATTCTTTGCCAGGATCACCGGTCAGGTGATCTGGGGCAAACCGCTGTGGCTGAATATCCTGTACATCGCCATTCTGCCTGCGGTGATAGAGGAGTATATCTTCAGAGGCGTCCTGTTCCAGGGATTGCGGAACTGCGGCCTTTTCAAGACCGCGCTGATCACATCGCTGATGTTCGGACTTGCACACGGCAATCTGAACCAGTTCATGTATGCTTTTGCTGTCGGCATGTTCTTCGCCTACCTTGTTGAGGCGTCCGGATCTGTGTATGCGTCCATGCTTGCCCATACCCTGATCAACGCCACCACGGTCGTTTTGTTCTATCTGGAGAAAAACCTGCCGGAGAATATAACCAGCGCAGTTATAGAGGCGGAAAGCAAAACATCTTCTGTCCAGGACCTGAATCTGATGTTCTGGATCATTGGTGCCGCGATCGCAGGCGCCTGCGCAGTGCTTGCGGTGATCGTGCTTCGCACGATTGCCAGAACGTCCGGAAGAGAAGTTGTTTATCAGGAGGCCAGAAAAGGTAAGGATCGCATCAAAGGCAAAGAGGGCCGCGTATTTTCAGTGGAACTGCTGATCGGTCTTATGATTCCGGTCGTTTATATCGCGATCGTTATGACCATGCAGCTTGTTAAGCGTTGACGAACTGTACTGTTAACAGGGATATGAAACGCCCGGCGGCCAGGCCGCCGGGCGAAGCTGTCGATGAACAGGGAGGACGTTTTGAGATTCACCCATCTTCATACACATACGGAATACAGTCTGCTGGATGGTTCCAATAAGATCCGGGACTATGTGGCCCGGGTCAAGGAACTGGGAATGGACAGCGCCGCGATCACCGATCACGGCGCCATGTTTGGTGTCATAGAGTTTTATGAGGAATGTATGCGCCAGGGGATCCGTCCTGTCATCGGCTGTGAAGTCTATGTCGCTCCCGGGTCACGGTTTGACCGGGAAGCCGCGTCCGGAGATGACCGCTACTTCCACCTGATTCTGCTTGCGGAGAACGATACCGGCTATGCAAACCTCGTAAAGATCGTATCCGCCGGCTTCGTAGACGGGTATTACTACAGGCCGCGCGTGGATAAAGAGATCCTGAAGGCATACCATGAGGGAATCATTTGTACCTCCGCCTGCCTGGCCGGTGAAGTCGCGAGACTTCTGACCCGCGGCTTTTATGAGGAAGCGAAAGAGGCCGCCCTGTCCTATCAGGAAATCTTCGGAGAGGGTAATTTTTTCCTGGAGCTGCAGGATCACGGTATCCCGGAGCAGAAACAGGTAAACCAGTCCCTGCTCCGCATGTCCAGGGAAACAGGAATAGAGCTGATCGTCACAAATGACTGTCATTACACCTATGCGGAAGACGCAGAAGCGCATGATGTCCTGCTGTGCATCCAGACCGGAAAGAAGGTCTCGGATGAAGACCGTATGCGATACGAAGGCGGACAGTATTATGTCAAGAGTCCGGAGGAGATGGCGCAGCTGTTTCCCTATGCATCGGAGGCTCTCGAAAATACACAGAAGATCGCCGAGCGCTGCCATGTGACAATCGAATTCGGAAAGTATAAACTTCCGAAGTTCGATGTTCCGGAAGGAAAGAGTGCGTGGGAGTACCTCAATGAACTGTGCTGGGAAGGACTGTCTACACGCTATGATACGATCACGGATGAACTGAAGGAGCGCATGGAAAGCGAACTGAATATCATCCGTTCCATGGGATTCGTCGACTATTTCCTGATCGTGTGGGACTATGTGCGGTATGCGAGAAGTGTCGGCATCTCTGTCGGACCGGGCAGGGGATCAGCCGCAGGAAGTATCGTTTCCTATGCACTCGGGATCACGCAGCTGGATCCGATCCGTTACAGCCTGCTGTTTGAGCGTTTTCTGAATCCGGAGCGGGTATCCATGCCTGATATAGACATAGACTTTGCCTATGAGAGACGTCAGGAAGTCATCGACTATGTAGTGCGTAAGTACGGCAAGGATGATGTTGCACAGATCATCACGTTCGGAACCCTGCAGCCTCGCGGTGTGGTACGGGATGTCGGAAGGGTTCTGGACCTTCCGTATTCTCTGTGCGATACGATCTCCAAACTGATCCCCATGCGCAATCCCATCGATTCGGCAAAGAAGATGACGATCGATGTCGCCCTGCAGGTCAGTCAGGACCTGAAGAGCATGTACGATTCCGACCCGCAGATCAGGACGCTGATCGATATGTCGCGAAAACTGGAAGGTCTTCCGAGACATTCATCCACCCATGCCGCAGGCGTGGTGATCTGCCAGACAAATGTCGATGATTTTGTTCCGCTTGCCAGGACCTCTGACGGAAACCTGGTGACACAGTTCACCAAGGATACCGTGGAGCACCTCGGTCTTCTGAAGATGGACTTTCTGGGACTGCGCACGCTCACGGTGATCGAGGACGCGGTACGCATGGCGTCGCAGCATGAACAGGATGTGATCCGGCGGACAGGACGCGGGAGCGATATATGGGAAAAGAGCCCGAAACTGGAAAACGGAATGCTTGATATTGCAAGGGTCCCGACAGATGACCAGGATGTGTTTGCCTATATCGCGACGGGAAAATGTGAGGGTATCTTCCAGCTCGAGTCTGCCGGCATGAAGAGTTTCATGAAGGAGCTGAAACCGGACTGCCTGGAGGATCTGATCGCAGGGATTGCTCTGTACAGGCCCGGGCCGATGAGCTTTATCCCTTCCTACATCCGGGGCAAGGAGCAGCAGGATTCGATCCGCTATGATACGCCGGAACTTGAGAATATCCTGAAGGCAACCTATGGCTGCATCGTATATCAGGAGCAGGTCATGCAGATCGTCCGCGAGCTGGGCGGGTATTCATTCGGCAGGAGCGACCTGGTGCGCCGTGCCATGTCGAAAAAGAAAGCCTCCGTCATGGCGAAGGAGAGAAAAAATTTCGTCTACGGCAATGAGGAGGAACAGGTTCCCGGGTGTGCTGCGAAGGGGATTGACGAGAAGACGGCAAATAAGATCTTCGACAGTATGATGAGCTTCGCGGAATATGCGTTCAACAAGGCGCATTCCACTTCATATGCGGTAGTAACCTATCAGACCGCATGGCTGAAATACCACTATCCCGTGGAGTTCATGGCTGCGCTCATGACTTCGGTGATCGACAACCCCGGAAAGGTTGCGGAATACATCATGGTCAGCCGCAGCATGGGAATACGGATCCTGCCGCCGGATATAAACGAGAGTTTCGAGGGCTTTTCCGTGACCTATGAAGAAGACGGGGAAGGGAAGCAGACCGGAAATATCCGGTATGCTCTCGGAGCAATCAAGTCTGTAGGCCGGCCGGTCATACAGGCAATTCTTGAGGAGAGAGAAAGGGACGGTAAGTTTAAGGATCTGAACTCCTTTGCCCGACGTGTATCGCCGGAGGTCAATAAGCGCGCGGCGGAAAATTTTATCAAGGCGGGCGCGTTTGATTCTCTGGGCGCAAGCCGCAGGCAGATGATGCTTGTGTACGGGCAGGTGTTTGACTCCGCGGCAAGGGAGAGAAAGTCCCAGCTTACAGGTCAGATGTCGCTGTTTGACTATTTCGGAGGCGGGGAAGGCGAAGACGCCTTTGATCCCGGGGTGAGCCTTCCGGATGTACCGGAATACGACCAGGAACAGCTTCTTGCTTTTGAGAAAGAGGTTCTCGGGATCTATGCGAGCGGGCATCCTCTTGAAAAATATGAGGCACTTTGGAGGAAGAATATCACGGCTCTTTCCACGGACTTCGCGATCAACGACGAGAGCGGTCAGGCAGACAGGCTGACAGACCAGGCAGCTGCGGTTGTCGGAGGTATCGTGGAAGACATCACCCTCAAGTATACAAAGAACAGTAAAACCATGGCATTCCTTCAGATCGAGGATCTGGTGGGATCTGTGGAGGTACTTGTGTTCCCGCGTGTGTATGAGAGATACCGCTCTTCAATGAACGTGGAGGAACGCCTATTCGTAAGCGGAAGAGTATCTCTGGAGGATAACAAGCCGGCAAAACTGCTGGCGGACAGGATATGGAGATTCTCAGAGGTCCCGCAGACACTGTGGCTGAAATTTCCGGATGCGGAAACGTATAAGGCAAGCGCGCAGGAGGTGGACCGGATCCTTAAGCAGGGACAGCAGATACCGGATGCGGATCAGGCCCCGCCGGCAGAGAGGATCAGCATCTATGCGGAACATCCGAAGAGCGTAAAGAATCTGACTTTTGACAGGAAGATGTATCTTCCGGAGACAATGATCCGCTCCCTTGAGGAGACATTTGGTACAGAGAACGTATCTCTGACACCGGGAAAACTGATGATCCGGGATCAGCTGCCAACCTGGAACCGGTAACCGATCCCCCACACAGTAGAGATTGACCAGGCGTCTGTTGCCGGAAGCTTCCGGCGCAGGCGCTTTATATGTACATCGACCGTACGGGTGTCTCCTTCATAGTCATAGCCCCAGATATGGCTGAGAAGCTGTTCTCTCGTAAACACACGGTTCGGGGAAGCCGCCAGGAAGTACAGAAGCTCGATTTCCTTGGGCGGCATGTGCAGCTTCTTGTCCTGATAAAAGACAGCATAGTTTTCCAGGCTGATCCTGAGTCCCGGATACTCCAGATAATCCGGACCGGAGCGCATTTTCTGCATGGTATAGGAGGACCGCCGAAGAAGAGAATGGATCCGCGCCATGAGTTCCCGCATGTCAAATGGCTTGACCAGATAGTCATCTGCGCCCATTTCCAGGCTCATTACCTTGGAGATCACGTCATTCTGCCTGCTGATAACGATCGTGGGAACATGGTTGGCATCCCAGAATTTTTGCAGCCTCTGGTGGGGATCGCATCCCCGGATCCCCGGATCAAATATGATCAGATCAGGATGGAACAGGTCGATCAGATCGGCTTTCTGCGAAAGGTTGCTGACTACCCGGAACTCGTAGTTTTCCCTGCTGAGCACATCGGTAATCTGTGCTGTAAGATCCTGATCTGTATCCATGACCAGTATTCTCTGTTTATCTGACATTACAGTCACTCTCCTTTTCGCTGGCTTCTTTCAGTATAACATGAATTGAACGATCTGACGCAGGAATTGTCGGATTGCGAAAGGCAGAGGCATAGGCTACAATTAGATTCTGCATCATCGTCCGAACGTGATCATGATGCACAGGGAGAATGATGAGCAACTGATAATGGCTCCACTGTCTGGAGACAGGACAGACGGAAGGAGGAAACTATGAAGAGCAGCTGTATGAATCTCGCTGTCCTTGCAGCAGTGGACGCGGGGAAGACTACGCTCTCCGAGAGCCTTCTGTATATGACCGGTACCATACGAAAAGCAGGACGTGTGGATCACCAGGATTCGTTTCTGGATACGCATGAACTGGAACGCCGGAGAGGGATCACCATTTTTTCCAAGATGGCCCGTCTGAAGATCGGGGATATCGATATCACGCTGCTGGATACACCTGGGCATGTGGATTTTACCGCAGAGACAGAGCGGACGCTTGCCGTTGCCGACATGGCGCTTCTTCTGATCAGCGCTGCCGACGGTGTGACTGGGCATACCCTGGAACTGTGGAACCTGCTTGACAGGTATCACCTTCCGACGCTTATCTTTGTCAATAAGATGGATCAGCCGGAAGCCGACCTCGGGAAAACAGAGGAAGACCTGCAGGCACATCTGGATGAGCACTGCCTCTCGTTCAGGGGATGGCAGGATCAGGATCCGGCTCTCCTGGAACAGATCGCGATGTGTTCCGAGGAGGTTCTGGACCGTTTCCTTGAAAGCGGAAGCCTGTCAGAGAAAGAAGTCCGTACTCTGATCATGCAGCGCCGGCTGTTTCCGGTATATGACGGTTCCGCTCTGAAGATGGAAGGCGTCAGGGAACTGATGGACGGGATCGTCTGCTTTGCAGCTGAGAAAGAATACCCGGACGAATTCGGCGCCTGCTGTTATAAAATCTCAAGAGATGAGAAGGGCAACCGCCTCACCTGGCTGAAAGTGACAGGCGGCTCTCTGAGAGTCAGGGAAAGCATAGCAGGCAATCTTTCTCCGTCTTCTTCCGACGACGCGGAGGCGGATCAGGAACAGGCGGAAGATGAGATGCTCCTGGAAACTTCTGAAACGGATGCACCCATGCCCGTGGGGAAAGAGGAAAAGGTCACACAGATCCGGCTGTATTCCGGCGGGAAGTTCATCCCGGCAGATACAGTGTCTGCAGGACAGATCGCCGCAGTATGCGGCCTGAACGAGTCCTTCTGCGGGCAGACATACGGCATCTGCAGGGAGACTCTGCAGAGCGTTACACAGCCGGTTCTGTCCTATGACCTTGTCTGGCCGAAGGAGATCGACCGGCTGCAGATGTACGGCAGGATGAGAGAACTCTCGGAGGAGATCCCGGAGATCCGGCCGCAGCTGGACGACAGGGGAGATGCGATCCACATCTGTGTCATGGGAGAAGTCCAGACAGAGATCCTGCAGTCTATCGTTCAGAGCAGATACAATATACCGGTCTCATTCGGTGAAGGAAGGATCGTATACAAAGAGACGATCCGGAGCAGTGCCGAAGGCGTAGGACATTTTGAACCGCTGCGCCATTATGCGGAGGTCCACCTGATGCTGGAACCTGGTGAGAAAGGTTCCGGCATCCGCTATGAAAGTGCCTGCTCCACAGATACACTGGCCAGGCACTGGCAGAGACTTATTCTGCATATGCTCAGGAGCCACCGTCAGGTGGGAGTTCTGACCGGGAGTGAGCTAACCGACGTGAAGGTCACCCTGGTTTCCGGACGTGCACATCTCAAGCATACGATGGGGGGAGATTTCCGGCAGGCCGGACGAAGAGCACTCAGGCAGGGACTCATGAAATGCGAGAGCGTCCTGCTGGAGCCGTACTATGATTTTGTCCTGGAGATCCCCGCAGCACAGATCGGCAGGGCGATCCTTGACATCGGAAACTTTGCGGGACATGCGGACGCTCCGGAGACGGACGGCACATTTGCGCGTATCACAGGATACGCGCCGGTCTCTGAGATGCGGAATTATCATGCGGATGTGAGAGCATATACGGCAGGACGCGGAGCACTTACCCTGAAGATGCGCGGGTATGGACCCTGTCATAACCCGGAAGAGATCATCAGTCGGATCGCCTACGAGCCGGAGCGGGACCTCCGCAACCCCACATGGTCTGTATTCTGTGCTCACGGAGCCGGATATGAAGTACCGTGGGATCAGGTAGATAAGGCGGCGCATGTTCCGCTGATGCCCTGATGTGATCCTGGTCTCTGACAACCGGGGTTCAGACCTCAATAGACGGGATAATGTGCATTTTCCTCCCACAAAACAGTTCCACGTGGTAAGATGGATGTCAGAAAGGAATATCCCGTAGAAGCACCACCGGGAACTGTCGGGATCCCGGTTAGGAAGGAAGCAGAATGAAGTATATTGATACGCTGAGAGAGGGAGATCAGGTAGGTGAAGTGTACCTGTGCAGACTAAGGCAGTCTGCAACCTCGAAGGCGGGCAAGGAATATGAGAACGTTACACTCCAGGATAAGACCGGAACGATCGACTGCAAGATCTGGGATCCGAATTCGACAGGCATAGAAGAGTTCGCTCCGCTCGACTATATCTATGTGGTGGGAGAGGTGACCAGCTTTCAGAACAATCTGCAGCTGAACATCAAGCGCGTCAGGATCGCGAGAGCGGGAGAATACCTTCCGGAAGACTACCTGCCGGTCAGCGAGAAGGATGCTAAGACCATGTATCTGGAACTGAAACAGATCCTTGATACGGTGAATAACCAATGGCTGAAAGCGCTGATCGATAAGTATTTCAGCGATCCGGCGTTTGAGAATGCATTCTGCCAGCATTCAGCTGCGAAGACCATCCATCACAGCTTTGTCGGAGGCCTGTGTGAACACACGCTTTCTGTTGTGAAACTTTGTGATTATTTCTGCAGCCAGTATTCATATCTGAACCGCGATCTCCTGCTTACGGCAGCAGCGTTTCATGATGTCGGCAAACTGAAGGAGATATCCAATTTCCCGGCAAATGACTATACGGATGACGGACAGCTGCTCGGACATCTCGTGATGGGGAGTGAACTGATCGGATCGGCATGCAGAAGAATACAGGGATTCCCGCACAGACTGTGCAGTGAACTGCAGCATTGCATCCTTGCCCATCACGGTGAGTTTGAATACGGAAGTCCGAAGAAACCGGCACTGGCTGAGGCTATGGCATTGCACCTGGCGGACAACACAGATGCCAGGCTGGAGACCATGAAAGAGATCCTCAGTGCTTCGAAGACGCGCGGTTCTGACGAGTGGCTGGGGTTTAACCGCCTGCTGGATTCCAACTTCCGCAAAACCAGCGAGTGGTGACGGCAAAGCATTTACATTCTGCCCGGATGATGTATCTGTTCATGAAAACCGGATATGGATGCCGGGGAGAACGTGCAAGAGGGATTACGTTTGAAGAAGAACGATATAGTCGATGTCATAATTGAAGATATGTCCGATGAGGGACTCGGAATAGGCCATGCCTCAGGCATGGCCCTGTTTGTCAAGGACGCGGTCGTCGGGGACACGGTAAGGGCAAAGGTCGTTAAGGTAAAGAAGACATATGCTTTCGCGAGGACAGAAGAAGTTCTGTGCCCCAGCCCTGACCGGGTTACTCCAGTATGTCCTGTCGCGCGGTCCTGCGGAGGGTGCCAGATCCAGGAGATGAGTTATAAAGCCCAGCTCCGGATGAAGGAACAGAAAGTACGCTCTAATCTGGAGCGGATAGGTGGATTTCAGATCGATAATAATCGAAACGTCTGGAATAAACCGGATACCCTTCGGGAAAGAGAGCAGGGGGCGGAACGATATGGAGTATTCTGTCAGATCATCGGTATGGAAGATCCGTGGAAATACCGCAACAAAGCACAGTTCCCGATAGGAACAGACCGCTTCGGTAAGCCTGTGGCAGGGTTCTATGCAGGCCGGACACATTCGATCATCGATCATCACAGCTGCGGTATCGGAATAGAAGAAAACCGGATCGTACTGGAGACGGTACTTGACTGGATGGAGCGGTATCACATCAGAGCCTACAGCGAAGAGACCGGAGAAGGAACGATACGGCATGTAATGACGAGGGCCGGCTTTGCGACCGGACAGCTGATGGTCGTGATCATTGCTGCCGCGGACAGGCTTCCGGAAGAAGAGAGACTGGTCTCATCGCTGAGGAGCGCACTGAAGAAGGCAGAGGCGGAAAGCGGAGGGTTCTGCCTGAGAAGTATCGTGCTGAATACGAATAAAGCCAGAACGAACGTGATCCTCGGAAACGGAAGCAGGGCATTGTTTGGAGAGGACTACATTGAGGACCGAATCGGCAGCCTGACATATCGAATATCATCGAAGTCATTTTATCAGGTCAATCCGCAGCAGACGCGGAATCTCTATGAAACCGCTTTGAAGTACGCAGGCCTTACCGGAAAAGAAACGGTATGGGACCTGTATTGCGGCACCGGTACGATCTCACTGTTTCTGGCGCAGAAAGCAAAGAAAGTGATCGGAGTCGAAGTGATACCGGATGCGATACGGAATGCGGAAAAGAATGCGAAGCTGAATCATATCGAAAATTGTGAATTTATAGTCGGAAAGGCAGAAGATATCGTCGACCGGATAGAGAGGGCAGACGTGATTGTGGTCGATCCCCCCAGGAAAGGCCTGGACCGGGCTGTAGTTGAAACGATCCTGAGATCGGCTCCGGATCGGATCGTATATGTCAGCTGTGACAGCGCTACTCTTGCCAGAGATCTGAAACTGTTTGCGGAAGGCGGATATATACTGCAGAAGGCCCAGCCGGTGGACATGTTCCCGCATACTGTTCACGTCGAGACGGTAGTTTTGCTGACAAGAAACACATAAGGTAGGGCTGAAAAAGCCGCTAAATCAGGGGATTCCTGAGATCCAGGGCCATCACGGCCCCGGGTGATGGGAGTCCCTTTTTTGCGTTTGTGGGAATATATCGAGACCGCCGGATTTCGAGGGTTGTGGCTACACTTTTGCTTTTTTGGCAAACGAGAATACA
>CADCOU010000189.1 GCA_902803155.1 uncultured Lachnospiraceae bacterium
CCGGGATACGAGAAAGAGATCGCGCAGTACAAGGAGATGGACGAGGACGTCCTCACTTATGCACTGTTCCCGCAGGTTGCGATCGACTACTTCAAGTATCGCCAGGCTCAGGAGACCGGAGTGGATCCGGCAGCAGGAGATACCGCAAACAAGGCTTATCCTGTATAAGGCTGAGAAAACAAAAGAGATTTTTCGGGCCCGGAGAAGTTCATTCTCCGGGTCTTCTTATGCCAGCCCGGCGTCAGGTACCGATTCTGTCAATTCAGGTTGACTTCTAACTGAAGTTTTTTTATACTAACTCTAAGTAACAGTGCAGAACAGCCGTCACGGCTGTGTCACCGGCACCGGCGGGATGTCGGAAGGAAAGGGCAGTCATTATGGTACCAACAGAATCAGCTGAGAATTATCTGGAAGCTATACTGGTTCTCAGTAAGGAGAAGCCTGTCGTCAGAAGCGTTGATGTATCGAATCACACCGGATTCCGCAAGTCGAGCATCTCGATCGCTATGAAGAACCTGAAGGCGGAAGGTTACATCACCATCAGTCCGGAAGGCTACATCTACCTGACCGAGAGCGGTATGAAGATCGCTTCCATGATCTATGAACGTCATCAGGTGCTTTCCCAGTGGTTTATCCGTCTGGGAGTCAACGAGAAGGTCGCGGTGGAGGATGCCTGCAGGATCGAACATGACATCAGTGAGGAGAGCTTTGGCGCGATCAAAAAATACATTGATTCACATTCATGAGTAATACGGATAATAACGTTCAGAGCGGAAAGAGAAGATATACCGAGGTCGATATAGCAAGAGGCATCGGTATTCTTTTTGTTGTCCTCGGACACGCGATCAAGCAGACGGAAGTCTCTGCGGGATGGATCCGCGTGCTCACGTATTTTATATACAGTTTTCATATGCCGCTGTTCTTCTGTCTGTCGGGATTCGTCTCAGCGAAGATCCTGACGATGAACAGGCAGCAGCGCCTGCATTATATAGGGGACAGGGCGTGGAGACTTCTGATCCCGTATTTTGTGATCGGCCTGATCTACATCCCGGTCAAGCTGAAGTTCAGCGCCGCGGCAGTGAAGCCGTTTACCGTATCGGACATCCCGAAACTTTTCATCGGGCAGAATCCGGATGTATCCCTGTGGTTCCTCTATGTGCTGTTTATCATAGAGCTGGCGTGCGCGCTGGTGATCAACACATGGAATTTCCGATCCATATGGTACGGAAGCTTCTTTTTGAGCGTCGCCGTCTACTGGGCCAATCTGGACATACGGGTGTTGAAGTACCTGTTCTTCTTCCTGGCCGGCATCTGGGTGCGGCTGAAGTTCGAAGACTGTCGCAGAGACGGGATCGAAGATCCGATGGGCGGACAGGCGCTGCTAGCATTTCTGGCGCTTGTGACATACCTGGCGGGGCTCATTTTCCTGTACCGGACGACTATAACCGTTACTTTCATGCTGACCAGCGTCTGCGGCACCTACCTGGTCTTCTGGTTCTCATCCGCCATGGTATACAATATCGACGGAGAACCCAGACAGCCGGGCGGGATCGGGAGAACGTTCCTGACGCTGGGTCTGTTTTCAATGGATATCTACATCCTGCATGAACCGATCATGACTGCTTTGAAACTGGTCCTGTGGAACAGGCTGGGACTGAATTATATACTGTGCACGGTGATCCTGTTCATTGCGGCCCTGTGCCTGCCGATCCCGCTGTCAAAATGGATCGTGAGGAAGATCAAACCGCTGCGGATTCTGCTGTTCGGGGAGCGAAGATAATTGAAGACGAAAGAAAACCGTGTCATGTTCTATATCACATGGGGCTGCGTAATCGTTACAGCAGTCCTCATTGTTGTGACGCTGCTCCGTTCCCACAGGCCCAGTCAGGGAAAACCCTATGAACGGCTGACAGCGGAAGAGGCGCGCGAGTATATGAGTTACGAGCCGGAATACCGGATCGTGGACGTGCGTTCTCCTGAGCTGTATCGGGAGGGGCATTTGGATCATGCGGTCAACATCGGGTATGACCGGATGGTGGAGCTGGCGGACAAAGTGCTTGAAGACCGGGGGATAACGGTATATGTGTACGGGGAAACCTCGGAGCAGAGCTGCGCAGCCGCGCAGAAGCTGAGTGATATCGGGTATATATCCGTCGCGGAGATCGGCAGCTATGATGACTGGACAATGGCAGAGACAGAGACGGAGACAGAAGGAATCCTAACGAATGTGCTCGGATAGCGTCTGCTGCTGAGCCGACGGAGGATATACAGGAATGACTGATCCCGGAGACGGTTTTTCCGGGAATGACGAGGGAGGAAGAGAGCGATGGAACGTATCAGGGCGTGGGCGGACAGGAATCGGGGGAAACTGTGGTTTTGCCTTGCGCTGAATATTCTTATGCTTCTGGTATATCTGGCGCTGATGAGGCCGGAGTTCGATTCGAATGACGACCTGAACATTGCGCTCTTTGTCAATCTCGGGCGTCCGGTCCAGGATGCCCACTGGCTCTTTTCCAACTGGATCCTCGGATCAGTCTGTGCGTTTCTGTACCGGATCACGAATATGATCCCCTGGTACGGACTGATGCAGTACGCAGGGCTTCTTGCCGCGTTTACCGCTGTCACCTGGGTGATCCAGCGGATGTTCCGGAGCGGGGCTGCGATCCTGCTGTCCATGGTGACGCTGAATTTCTTCGCCGCGGATGCCTATATAACGGTGCAGTTCACCAAGACTGCCGGCATCTGCGCGGCGGCAGGTCTTTTCCTGGTCGTCTTCGCGGTTATTCAGGAGAAGGTGAGGATCCTTCCGCTCATTTTCGGTATACTGATCACGGCGTACGGCTTCATGTACCGTCATCTGGAAGCGGACATGATGTTTGCCCTGTGGGCGGTATTCGGCCTGTACCTTCTGCTGCGCCTGCGCTGCGATGTGCAGGATCATCTCCTCAGAAGGGCGGTGCGCTATATCGGACTGTTTGCACTGACGCTCGGCGTCTGTGTCGGCTGCAGGCTGGTCGACCGGTACGAGTATCACATCGCTCCCGATGCGGCGGCCTATGAAAAGATCAATGACGCCAGGTCGGCGCTGACGGATTACGGTTTTCCGAAGTTCGAAGAAAACACGGAACTGTTCGAATCTCTCGGAATCACTTACAACGCCTACAAGCTGTTTTCAAAATGGAATTTCTATGATCCGGACGTATTCACGCTGGATAAGATGGAGAAACTGATTGCGGTACAGAACCGGAAAAAGGTCTCCCTGTCTACGCTGAAGGATTTTCTGGATGTCTATCCGGCCAAGTGGTTTGAGAATCCCATGTTCTACTGCTTCCTCGCGCTCCTTATAATAGTGCTGATACACGGAAGGAGAGAGTGGAGGACCTGGGTCGAAGTGATCCTGCTGATCCTGGCGCTCGGAGCGCTGTTCTACTACATGTATCTGCAGGGCAGGTTCAATCTGCAGCGGGTGGATGATCCGATCTGGCTGTGCGCCAGCCTGATCCTGCTGTACCTGATACAGCCGGAACGGTTCAATCTCCCGGTACGGTATGCATGGACATTTGTCCTGGTCATACTTGTGCTGAATCAGAATACATGGAGAGAGACCTGGCGCCACAACACCAGGAAAAAGGCGGAGAAAATGGCTGTTTCGGCCAACTTCAGCGCGGGCGTCAGCAGAGATACAGAACATCTGTACCTGACAAAGGCCGGGTTGTATGCGGTATCTCCGGGTTACGGGCCCCTGTCCCTGGTTCCGGTGGGGGTCGCATCCAATATGGCAGTGCTGGGCGGCTGGCCGGCCGGCAGCGTACCGTACAACGCCACTCTGAAGAACTATGGCATGACGAACCCGTACAGAGACTGCGTCAACAATGAGAAGGTCTATCTGATCGACAATGACATCAACCTCACTCTGAATTATATCCGCGAATACTACGACATGGATGCGCAGGCGGTTGAAGTGGGGAAATTTGACGAAGACAACGTGATGTACCAGATCGTGTCAGAGAAGAAAGAGTAAGGCGCACAGCCCGCACCCGTTTTTTGTTAGCGTCGTTCATAGAAAGAGGGTACCTCGCATAAATGCGGGTACCCTCTTTTTCTGCATTGGCATAAATGTGTTTATTGAAAGCTCAGCATGTACTTCGGGGCGTCCGGGCCTGTCATGAAGAGCAGGTCGAGGATGCTTACGTTGTGTACGAAATCGCCGTGGAGCTGCGGATACTCCGGGTATCCTTCATAGCTCATGTACGCCAGTTCCACACCGGCTTTTTCAAATACTTCGTCGACAATATAGTCTTTTGCGGCAGGACCGGAGAGATACCAGGATCCGCCTGCAGATTTGACCAGCTCTGCCAGTCTTTCCGTCTTGCCCTCGGCAAGCGGGTAGTCGGACGACATGGTGATCTTTGTCCCGATCCCGAGGATGTCACAGATCTTCTGGAGGAACATGCGGTTGATGTCACTCAGGTAATCGAGCTGTTCTGCCTTCTCGTAGAGCTCCTCCAGAACGGGCTCGTAGAGTTTGAAGTAAGGAGCATGTGCGTAACACAGCTGGATCGCCCGGAGATGCTCCTGGGTCCACTTGTGGCCTGTGACCATCGTCTCATTGATCTTCTGGTAGAACTTTCCTTTGGTGTCCACCGGGATGGTGAGCCACTGGAGACCGTTCGCGGTCTTGATCTGGTTGCGGTTCCTCCAGTCCCTCCTGGTATACTGCATATCATCGTACAGAATAAATTCATCGACCATATTGATGATATCAAAATACCCTTTCCACGGAATGTAATTGGACTGCAGGATCGCTACCTTCTTCATCAGTTTACCCTTCTTAAGACATAATTTGTTTTATTCTTGACCACAACATCACTATCATACCCGTTTCCGGCGAAAATGCAATGATTCTTTGACAAATAAGTACCGCAATTCTATAATCACTTGCAGAAAGAGGGCGCAGAATGAGCCCTGTAAGTCAGGAGGAGACGCAGGTGGGAAAAACACTTCTGGTCCTTGGCGCCAGTTATTCTCAGATCCCGCTGTTTAAGGCAGCCGCAGGGCTTGGAGTGAAGACCCTTGCCGCGACGATACCGGGACCATATGCGGGTATCCCGTACGCGGATGAGGTGCTGTACTGTGATATCACAAAGCCGGATGAAGTGCTCCGTGCCGTCGAAGAGACAAGGATCGACGGCGTTACCACATGCTGCATGGATGTCGGCACGAGGACGATGGGATATCTGTGCGGGAAGCTTTCCCTGCCGGGCCCCGGGATCGGTGCGGAAGCTGCATGCGACAAGCTGCTTCAGAAGGAACTGTACAGAAAGGCCGGGGTCAGGACCGCCCCGTTCCGGAAGGTCTCGGGCAGAGAAGAACTGATCAGCGCCTGTCGGGAGATCGGGTTTCCGCTGATGCTCAAGGCGGTTGACCTGATGGGCAGCCGCGGGATCTTCCGCGTCGATACCGTGGAAGAGGCTCTGGCACGCTATCCGGAAGTCATGGAGCAGACAGGAAAGGATTACTGCCTTGCGGAGAAGTTCCTCACCGGAACCATGTTCGGGGTGGAGGCGATGATGAGCAGAGGCACTCCGGCATATGTGCTGCCTCTTGGAAATGACCTCCATGACGGGAACCCGCCGTTTCCGCAGGGGCACCATGTTCCCTGGGAAAAAGCAGAGGAACTCGGCGATCGGATACGGACATTTACACAGAAAGTATGTGAAGCCCTGGAATTTGACAACTGTGCTCTGGACATGGACTGCATGCTGGCGGACGGGGAACTGTGGATTATAGAAGCTACTCCGAGAGCCGGAGCGACTGCGATCACGGATATGGTCGGGATCTACTACGGGATCGATTACTTTGAAGCAATCGTCCGCTGCGCGCTGGGTGAAGACGTTTCCGGTATGTTTACCGGAGAGGAGATGACTCCAAACGCGACCTGGCTGATCGGTGCCGACCGGACCGGAGTGCTGGAGGAGATCAGGCTGCCCCGGGAACTGCCGGAGGAAGTCGTTGATCTGTCGTTCAATGTCACGCCGGGAGAGTCTGTCAGAAAGTTTTCTTCCGGAAGGGACCGGCTCGGACAGATTATTGTAAAGGGCAGCAGTGCCGGTGAATGCGGCAGAATGATCCGGAACACGCTCCGGAATGTAGAAATAGTAGTGAGATAGCGCAGAGAGACTGTGCTTCCGCATCAGCCTGTACGGCAGGGATCTGCCGGCAGCATGAGGACAGATATGCTGGTTTCGATTGTAATACCCTGTTATAACTCCGAGAAAACGATCGGCATGGTTGCGGATCAGTGCATGGAATGCTTTTCCGGATGGGAAGGCTATGAATGTGAGATGATCCTGGTAAATGACCATTCCCGCGACGACACCTATGCGGAGATCCTGAAGTGCAGGGACCGCTATCCCGGAAAGATCACAGCAATTAATCTGGCGAAGAATTTCGGACAGCATGCCGCGATCCTGGCAGGACTTCACTATGTGAGCGGAGAACTTATCGTCGGTATGGACGACGATCTGCAGAACCGGCCGGAGCAGATCCGTCTGTTCCTGGATAAAATGCAGGAAGGCTATGACGTCGTCTTCGGAATCTACCGGAAACGCCGCTTTAACCCGATTAAAAATCTGTTCGGCAAGATCAGCCAGTTTCTGCTGTTTCACCTGGTTGACCGCCCCAGGGGGATCGAGATGAGCTCTTTCTGGTGTGCCAGGGATTTCGTGGTGAGAGAGATCCGGAAGTACAACGGCAATGATGCATTTGTCCAGCTCCTTTTCGCAAGGACGACCGACAATATGGCAGATATTACCGTAGAGCACTACGCCAGAGAGTACGGAAGATCCAATTATACTTTCCGCAAGGGCCTGAAACTGTTCATGACATTCATGGATTATTCTTCGATCCCGCTCAGAGTGTCCAATATCCTGGGCATCCTGTTTTCTGCTGCAGGGTTTATCGCGACGATCGTAGTGATCATCAGGAAACTGCTGGATCCGACGATCCAGACCGGCTGGTCTTCACTGATGTGTCTTATGCTGATCGTATCCGGCATGCTGTTCCTGATGCTGGGGATCATGGGGGAATACATCGGGAAACTGGTTAACTCCTCCAGCGGAAAACCTCTTTATGTGATCCGGGAAGTGAGAGAAGCATCGCAGAGGGATGCGGAAGAACCGGAGAAAGAAGAGGACGATCCGTCAGATACATGACCGGCAGTCCGGAGAGACCATCCTGGAAAGAAGACAGAAAGAAGCACAGCCTGAGATGGGCTGTGCTTCTGTTCTGATTCCATATCTGCAGATCACGGATGCTCAGTGAACGTAGAGCAGCGTTTTGACCGGTATATGTTTGTAGACCCAGATGGCAGCTTCCCGGCGCAGCCTGATACATGCATGCGAACAGGGCTCTTTGCCGATATACTGACCGACGTGCGGACCCGGCCATACATGGATGCCGCTTCCTCCGAACTCAAGGAAATAATTCAGCCAGCTCTCAAATTCCTCCGAATAATAGGAGCGGATCTTCCGCCGGATGGTGCGCCTCCCGAGCGGTGTCGCGAAATTCGCCATGCCGGTCGAACAGTCATATTTCCTGTAAAAGACCCAGTGCTTGTTGGAGCCCCTGAAGATGTTGAAGCTCTGGCGGTCGGTCGAGACCCAGATCAGCCATTTGGTCTTGCTCTTCAGGGTCCTGGAATTGACAAAGGCCGTTTTTGTTGCCTTGGTAAAATCTCCCGGAGTACATGCAGGCTCATAGACATTCAGGCGGGAGGAATGAACCCTGCAGTGCTTTCCGCTGGCAAGCTTGATCGTATTCATGCCCTTGTATTTATAGGAAGTGATGATCACTTTCTGCGAATGACGGAGAGTGGTTTTCTTGTGCGTTTCCATGATCGTGGCATCAAAAGTGCCGCGGATCGTTGCCTTCCAGTATATAGGATGAATATCCTTCGGATTGCAGCTTCTGTAAGGGCTCTCTGCATGTACTTTCTGCACCGGAAGGAGAGCGGACAGAAAAACTGCCGCAGCCAGAGACAGAAACAGAATAAACAGGCGTCGGGTGTTCAACCGTTGCATGAAAAACCTCCAAAAATACAAAAACAGAATAACTCTATATAATATATATCATAAAAACAGGAAAGCCGGGAAGGCAGAAAAATTAATAAATTCTTATTCTTGCAGCCGGATTTTACCCGGAAAGGCCAACCGTATTCAGACGGACCCCTTTTCCGGTAAACCGCATGATATGGCGTATCGCCGGTTTGTTGGATACATAATATGCTCTTCCGATTTCATTATTCTGATCTCCGCCTTTCGGTATGGAGCCATGTTTGTCAGGCCCGTATGCCTGAACGGTTTCTGCTGTCTTCATGGTTCCGTCGCCGATGACCATCTGGGTGTGTCCGTCGGCAGTGACAACATCGCCGGCCTTGAATATAAAACCGGCCTTGTCATTCGCAAACTGATCATACACGTCTGTGAAACCGCACGCCTGGAATATCTCCCACTGATAATTGGAACGGTAGTTGTTCTGCGCACTGTGCAGCGTTCCGTTCAGGTAGTAGGAGATCGTCTGGTTGTAGAACAGCAGGGTGGAATTCGGTATGTACTTTGCATCCGGACCTCCGAGGTTTTCGCCGATGACGTTCACACCTGCAAAGTAGTATGCGCAGAGCGGAATCGTCGAGCAGCAGTAATCACCGGTGCCAAGGGCGTTTGCTTTCGCCTGCCCGAATGTATACATTAACGCCGCTCCCGGATAGCTGTGTCCGTAATCATATCCGTGGTAAGGACTGTCGGCAATGGCCCTGGCCCACAGGCAGGCCTTATCGATCGTTCCCTTGACCGCCTTGGAGGAAAGCTGTACGCCGGATAAGCCGACCGCTCCGTTATTGCCGGATGCCCAGATATTCTCCAGACCGTCGCCGCCGTCCTTATGGATATAGAGCGGTGCGCTCTGTCCGTATCCGGAGATTCCGCTGACATATTTAGCCGTATCCGTTCTTTTTCTGGTAAGCTGCTTGAAGACATCGCCGTTCAGGTAAAGTGTCTGCAGTTCATTTTCGGTTTTAGCGGCAGCCTTTTTGCCTCCGGTACCGATCACGACGCTGCAGGACACCGTGTAGGAGCCTTTTGACGCAGTGACGGTTGCAGTACCGTCTTTCAGTCCGGTCACCTTTATTTTGTTCTTTTTATATCTTCTGATTTTCAGGACGGATGGATCGGAGACTTTCCAGGTATACTTTCTGCTTGTCCCCTTCAGCTTCAGATAGAAACTCTTTCCCACCCTGACTTTCGCACCGGAACGGTTCAGCTTCGGAGCTTCCACGGTTACTTTCCATGTCAGTTTCTTTTTGCCTTTCCGCGCAGTGATCCTGCAGGAACCTTTCCGGAGAGCTGTCACCAGTCCGGAATTATTTACACTGGCGACAGAAGATTTGCTTGACTTCCATTTTGTCGCATTTTTTTTGAACTGCCTGGTCTGACCTGCCGTAAGGATCACTTTGCCTGCCGCGTGAACAGTATGAAACATTCCGCAGGAGAAAAGAAACAGCACAATAACAGCAGCGGCAACTTTGCATCTCTGCTTGAGAATCTTCCCGGAATAACGCATGATAACCTCCGAAAGGGCATAGTATTACATATTTATGTCATGTATTGTAACATATTTATCATATAAATGAAAGATATATTTAATAAAAATATGCGCACAGAGGCTCCGTTGACAGCGATTCTTCCACCACTTATAATCAATCTGGATAAAATATTAAAGATAACGATTATCAGGCAACCGGCTTTTTTACAGGCCGGGCTTCATTTTATCCTGCCTGCTGTGAGGAGTCGTATATTGAGTACGGTAAAAAATGGTACAGACCGGATGAGGCGGTCATATATAATCCGATATTCCCTGCTGTTCCTGGGAATCTCTGTTCTGGTCTTTTCCCCCTTTCTCCTGTACAGAAGATCATTCGTAAACCGGGTAGACGGAATGCCTCAGTACGTCGTGTACCTCCGGTATATGGGACAGTATCTCAGACTCTGCATACAGCACATCCTGCATGGTGATTTTGCCCTGCCGGTGTATGATTTTTCCATTGGCATGGGGGATGACATCGGGCAGATCGTGCGCTTTCATCCGCTGGATTTCTTATCCGTTTTTGTTCCTTCCCGATACACGGAGACACTCTACGGCCTGATCCTTCTCATCCGCTTTTATCTGGCGGGTCTGATGTTTTCCGCATATGCATTCTGCTGGAATACGGTATCTCTGCGGGGAGAAGAAAAAGCCGGAGAAAAGATATCTTACGTGAATGTACTGTCCGGTTCCCTTGTGTATGTGTTTTGCGGTTTCATGCTGATCCGGGTGCTGAATCACCCGATCTACGCGGCCCCGTTTATTGTGCTTCCGATGCTTCTGCTGGGGGCTGAGAAAGTCATGCACAGAAGGGGATGTGCTCTGTTTGTTTTCTCGGTATTCCTTGGATTCTGGAGCAATTACTATTTCATGTACATCATGTCCGCGGCTTTGTTTGTGTACATGCTGGTACGGTATTTTGATGTGGTACAGCCGGCCGGGATACGGTCTTTCCTTGCGTTGTTTGTGAAGACGGCAGGTCTTTACTGTCTGGGACTTGGAATGTCGATGATGACACTGCTTCCGACGATGTACCGTTATTTTTCCAGCGCGAGGCAGGTGCACAGCAGCGAGACCCACAATCTGCTGTTCTATTCCGACAAGAGGCGGTATATAGCATGGTTTCTGAACCTGATCAGTCCGTACAGAAGCTCCGGCAACGGTACGGATCTGAACTTTGCGGTGATCGTCTTTCCCTGCATTGTCGTGCTGTTTGCGCTTGGAGCCAGGCGATACCGGACTCTCAAAAAGTTTCTGATCCTCGATCTGGTGATGCTGCTGGTTCCGTTCTTCGGATTTGTTCTCGCAGTGTTCAACAATGAGAATAACCGCTGGATGTTCCTGATAGCCCTGTCTCTGGGCATGACCGTAGTCTTTACCGCAGACCGGTTTGCCTCTCTGACAAAACGCGAGCTGTGCGCGATGCTCATTTCCGCAGCGGTTTTTCTGGTGATGGTGGTTCTCCGGACAGCCGTCGGCGGGACGGATGTTTTTCATATCGCGGCAGGCCTGCAGCTGATCCTGTGCACCGGAACCCTTCTGATCTGTTTCCGCCGGAAAGCTTCCGTGACAGCTGTCCGCAGAGTCGTCCTTCTGATTACAGCTGTATCGGTCGTGTGGAATGGATATATGACATATGCCCCCGGATTCGGTGCCGTTGTGAAGGATTACGTTGCCGCGGGCAGTGTTATGAGCCGGTATGACAGGTTCTGGCGCAGCCGCGGGGCATCCATGATCAGCGACGATTCTTTCTTCCGGGTGGAAGGGTTCGGCGTAAAGCACGGAAGGGAGAACAGTTCTGAATACTCGGACTATAACAGTACTTCCGAGTATAACAGCATTCTGAACGCGAACCTGCTGGATGCGATGCTGCAGATCAATAATATCGGGCAGGATGCGGTTACGATCCTGAAGGGATTGGATGCAAGACCGGTGAGCATGAATCTGGCACATGTCAGATATTTCATTGTCAGGAAAAATGATCTGGGGAGCATTCCCTGCGGATATTCGGATGTACCGGTCGCAGAAAAGGGAAAAGTGCAGGTATATGAGAACCTGATTCCGCTTGCATTCGGCTGCAGTTATGACTCATTTATCACACATGAGAATTTTGACGCACTGGATCCGCTTCAGAAGGAGATGGTGCAGCTGGAAGCGGCCGTACTTCCGGCCGTGTCAGACGGAGAGAATGATGCGGCAGAAGAACTGCGGTCTGCCGGACTGAAAGAGATCACCGGACCTTCCTGCACAATTCTGCGGGAAGATGCAGCACTCCCTGAGGAGGGAGAGGGATTTACTTATCGAAACGGCGAAATCAGGACCGGGAAAAAATCCGCAATCGAAATACACTATGAAAAGAAAAAAGGGTATGATACATATCTGGTTCTTGAATCTCTCCGTACAGATGCCCAGGCCGCATCGCTGACAGTCTCGGGGGAGAACTTCTCGACCCAGACGCTGATCCGGGGAAGCAATCAGGTATACAACATCGGACGGGAAAACTATCTGTTTCATATGGGGTATGCGAAAGAAGACCTCGACTGCAGGGCGGAACTTGAATTTGCGGAAGGGAGATATGATCTCTCATCGGCAGCGGTCCTTTATGTCCCGATGGACGGATATGAGGAGAGGATCGAGGCACTGAATGAGGAGCCGCTCCTTGATGAAGAGGTTGCCGACGGAAGAGTGACGGGACACGTATCTTTCTCGGGCCCCAGGATGCTCATGCTGTCCGTTCCCGCATCGGACGGATGGGAGCTTAAGGTAGATGGCGTCAGGACAGAGCTCACTGCGGTCAACCTGATGTATCAGGGAGTGTATCTGGAGGGAGGAGACCATGAGATCGAACTGGTCTACCGCACTCCGGGGCAGAAGGCGGGCAGATGTATCGCAATTCCTGCCATTGCGGCATGGATCATTCTGGCAGCGCTGGAGAGGAAACGTCGTAAAGGGAAAAGAGGAACGGGCACTGATGCGTGAGACAAGATTCAACCGAAGATATCTGCTGGTCTACTCAGCTGCCTTTCTCGCACTGAGTCTGGTGGTTTTCCTTCCTTTTCTGACAGGGGGAAAGTCACTGGTCGGAAATGGAGACGGACAGTCACAGTATATCCTGCAGCTCCGGTATATGGGGCAATGGCTCAGGCAGACCGTGAGTAATTTTCTGAGAGGGGATTTCGAACTGCGGTCTTATGATTTTACGATCGGGATGGGAGAAGATGTCGGATCGATCATCCGCTTCCATCCGCTTGACTATCTGTCGGTATTCGTTCCTGCTTCCGGAACGGAAACCCTGTATGCGGTTCTGATCCTCCTTCGGCTTTACCTGGCAGGACTTGCTTTTTCTGTCTTCGTTTTCTTCTGGAAGTGTCCGGGGACCATGGCGCTTGCAGGTTCCATCGTCTACCTGTACTGCGGTTATGTGTTTGAACTCGGCATCGTTCATCCGATTTATATCTCTCCCATGATCGTGATGCCGCTTCTGCTGCTCGGGGCAGAGTACATGATGGATCCGGAACGAAAGCACAGCTTTGTGCTGTTTTCGGTCATGGTATATCTGGGATTTACATCCAATTACTATTTCATGTACATCAATTCAGTGGCGCTTCTCATTTATGTACTGGTCAGGTTCGGCGCTGTATACCGCACACAGAGGATCCGGAACTTTTTCCTGCTGTTTGTGCGTATGACAGCCGCCTACACAGTCGGACTGATGCTGTCTGCGATCACCCTGTACCCGACATTGTCCAGATATTTCAACAGTTACCGCTCCCAGAGCATGGCCGACAGCGGGAGCCTTCTTGTATTCAGTGATGTGCGCAGGTACTTTGCATGGTTCATTAATCTGATCAGCCCGCTGGAAGCTTCCGGGAACGGGACGCATCTGAACTTTGCCGTGATCGTACTTCCCTGCATCACGATCCTGGTGCTGTCCGGGAAACAGAAGTGGAGAGGGATGAAGACACTTCTTCTGGCCAACCTGATATTCCTGCTTCTGCCGCTGGGCGGATACATCATGGCTGTCATGCATACGGAAAACAACCGGTGGGTTTACCTGATAAGCCTGGCAGTTGCCGTGTGCGTTTCATTTGCAGGAGAAGAGATCGGACATCTGTCCGGACTTCAGAAGAAAGGCCTGATCGCTGTCATGATACTGTTTGACGTCGGAGTGGCCCTTCTGACTGTCCTGTATGGAACGGATGTCTATCACCTTCTTGCAGCAGCGGAGATCACAGCCGCCACGGCACTGATCCTTCTGGCAGGCCGCGGGAGAAAGGCAGATCAGGGAGAAACACGGCCCGGACGCCGTGCTGCAGGCGGCGCTGCGGTGGTGCTCGGCATCACAGTGTTATCCACTGTGCTGAACGGGTATTTTACTTTCGGGAAACCTTTCGGAGATCTGACCCGCTACTATGCGGAGCGGGGAACGACAGAAAGCTTTTTCTCTGATTCCAGGTATGCCAATTACAACAGGGTCGGATCAGGGATCGGGGGAGAAGAGGACAGAGCTCCGCGGGAATGGACAGAAGAGTTCTACAGGGTGGACGGATACTGGAAGAATTCCGGTGAGGACAACGCGTCCGTCCAGCTGGCCTATCCGGGGGTCCAGATCTACAACAGCGTGCTGAATGCTTCACAGGTCGCTCATCTGCTGGATACGGAAAACATCGGACTTACAACCATGCTGCATATCCATTCCCTGGACGGAAGATCGGTGGAGGAAACGATTGCCGGAGTCCGGTACTTCCAGACACCGAAGAAATATCCGGAGCAGCTGCCATACGGGTTTGACACAGAAGTCTGGTCCGGGGAAAAGATGGCAGTCTATGAAAATGACAATCCGGTAGGTTTCGGATTTACAGCAGATACCCTGATCTCTGCTTCCGATTATCAGGCACTGAGTGCAGCCGCGCGTGAGGAGATCATGCTGTCTGCCGTGGTTGTTGATGATGACGCGGCGGAGAAGCTGAGAGAAGAGGGAGGTCTGAAAGAGACTGACGGAACGGCAGATACATCCGGGATAGAAACGGAGAAGATCCCCCTTCCTTCCGGGTCGGAAGAGATCACACGGACAGAGAGCGGTTACAGAGCGGAAGAAAAAAACGCATCCGTCTCATTTTCGTATCACAGAAAAGCCGGATGCGACATGCTTGTAGAACTGACAGGCCTGGTTCCGGACGGAATAGGGACAGGCGTTGATGTGAAATGCAAAGGCATCTCAAAGAAAGTGACACTTCTGTCAGACCGGCAGACGTATACACTCCTCCGTGAGAATTATCTGGTCTACCTGGGACATGCGGAAGAGGACACAGAGGATACGCTGACGCTGACCTTCCGTGATAAGGGCGAGTATCACCTGGATGAGATCAGTATCCTGTCTGTTCCGCGCAGGGCCTACAAGGAAAAGATTGAGACGCTGAACAGCAGCAGAATGAAAGATGTGCGGTTCGGAAAAAACACGGTTACGGGAACAGCTTCCCTGGACGGCAGACGCTTTATGGTCTTCCAGATACCGTGGAGCAGCGGATGGAGCCTTGAGGTGAACGGAGAGCCGCAGGAATTGATCCGGGCGGATCAGTGCTATATGGGAACGGTGCTGGAGAGCGGAAGCAGTGATATACGACTGACCTACACAACACCCGGATCACGGGCAGGCAGGATGCTGACTCTGGCAGGAATCCTGCTTCTTGTGTGCGGAATAGTACTGCGAAGAAAACTGTACCGCTGACAGTCAGATTTCAGAAGAAAACAGAAGATGCCCCGGAAGCAGTCAGTTCAGGAGAAGTGAACTGTGCTGCGGCGGGGCATTATCCGTTGCATCCGGTCCGGATTTGGGGGATCGGGTGTTCTCGTGATGGCAATCTTTTTCAAATTGTGGTACACTCTTTGGAACAGTAAAATGTCAGGAGTATGTGAACTATGCTTCACTCAGTGGTAATACCCTGCTACAGGTCTTCCCGGACGATCCGCAAGGTAGTTGAGGAGACGATGGAGCAGTTTCGAAAAATGGACCGCGGGGATGTGGAATTTGTCCTGGTGGACGACTGCAGTCCCGATGAAGGCGCTACCGTGAGAGAATTGCGCAGCCTGGTTGCGGACTATCCGAATGTCCGTGTGGTTGAGCTTGCCAAGAACGGCGGGCAGCACAATGCTTCCATGGCAGGGCTGAACTATGTCCGGGGGGATCTGATCATTTCCATGGATGATGACGGACAGACCAGCCCCACACAGCTTCCGAAACTGCTGGACGAGATTGATAAGGGGTATGATATCGTCTACGGATATTATCCCCACAAACAGCACAGCGGGTTCCGCAACCTCGGCAGCAGGTTCAACCAGTGGACCACAAGAGTCCTGCTGGACAAACCGAAGAATATGAATACCAGTTCCTTCTGGGTGATCCGCAGATTTGTCAGGGATTATGCAATCCAGTACCGGAGCGCCTACACCCATCTGCAGGGAGTGTTCCTGCGGGTGACCCGCAATATCAGCTGTATCCCGGTCGAGCATTTCAGGCGGGAAGTCGGACAGAGCGGGTATACGTTCAGCAAGCTGGTGCGGCTCTGGGGGAACATCATCGGTTTCTCCATCGTTCCGCTCCGCATGGCGACCCTGCTTGGCAACTTCTTCGCGGTAGTCGGACTGATCGGGATCATCGCCGTGATTATCCGGAAGATCGTCCGTCCGGTCACTGCGATCGGCTGGCCCAGCATGATGGTTTCCATATTCTTCTTCTCCGGACTGATCCTGATGTTCATGGGGCTGATCGGGGAATACATCGGAAGGATCTTTCTCGGGATGTGCAACAACCCGCAGTATGTCGTCCGTCAGATCGATGAACACGGCAATGCACCGTACCTGGTAAATGAGGACGGCGTGCGTTTCTACGCACCCGGACAGAAGGAAGAAAAGGAGGACGGGTCATGAAAAAGCTTATGATAATGGGCGCAGGGATCTATCAGGTCCCGCTGATCAAAGTGGCAAAGGAGATGGGGATCTATACCATCGCAGTTTCGATTCCGGGCAAGTATCCGGGATTTGCATACGCGGACGAAGTCCTGCACATCAATACGGTAGATGCGGAAGCAGTACTGGAAGCGGCAAAGAAAGAACAGATCGACGGCATCTGCACAGCCGGAACAGACGTTGCGGTCATGACGATCGGACGGGTCAATGACGCCCTCGGACTGTGCGGCATCTCGTATGAAGCGGCAAAGATCGCGTGCGACAAAGTCAGCATGAAGCAGTGCTATGAAGAGCACGGAGTGCGTACGGCCCGCTACCGCAAGGTTTACTTTAACGAGGATATCTCCGGAAAGATAGAGGGACTGCAGTATCCTCTGATCGTGAAGATCGTAGACTCCTCCGGAAGCCGCGGGATCACCAGGGTGGACAGGCCGGACCAGCTCCAGTCAGCGATCACCAACGCGCAGGCTTTTACCAGGAAAGATTATTACATCGTCGAGGAATTCATCGTAGGCCGTGAATTCGGTGCGCAGGCATTTGTCATGGACGGAAAGGTGCAGTTCATCCTTCCGCACGGAGACTATATCTTCCACGGAAGCACAGGCGTTCCGGCAGGGCATTTCGCTCCTTACGAACTCAGTGAGGAAGCACAGAAAGACTGTTTTGAGACCTGTGAAAAAGCGATTCTGGCGATGGGGCTGGATAACTGTGCGGTCAACTGCGATTTCATCATGCGGGATGGCAAGACTTATGTCCTGGAGATCGGAGGCCGATCCGGGGCGACCTGTCTGGCAGAGCTGGTATCCATTTACTATGGCTATGATTACTACAGGAAGATCATCGAAGTCGCACTGGGCCAGAAGCCGGACTTCCCGACAGACAAGGCAGTGCCGAACGCGTCAAAGCTCCTCATGAGCGACAGAGACGGTGAGATCATCGCCCTGGCAAACCGCAATCCGAAGAGCGACAGGAACATCTACGAAGTATGCTTCGACTACACGGTCGGCGACCAGGTCAAAAAGTTCCATGTCGGTCCGCACAGGATCGGTCATGTCGTCACGCAGGGCAGGACACTTGCGGAGGCAACCGCAGCCCTGGACCGCGCGCTGAAGAATATCGAGATCGAAGTGGTGTGAATATGAATGCTAAACTACAGAAAAAACTCATGAACGGTTACATCCTCATGGATCTGCCCCAGATGCTGCACAAGGTGCCGAAGAATTTCTCGAAGGCGATTGCGATGCAGAATAAGCGGGTGCAGGAGCTGGCGAAGCGCGCCTATGAGATCCCGTTCTACCGGGAGCGTTTTGACCGCGCCGGCGTGAAGCCGGAGGACATCCGGACCGGGGATGACCTGACAAAACTGCCCGTCCTGACCAAGGATGAACTGAGGGAGTGGATGGCAGGACTGAAGGACAGGCCTGAGTATAAAGACTGGATCTGCGATACCACATCCGGCTCCACCGGAAAGCCGGTATCCATCCTGTTCTCCCCGCGCGAGAAGGCGTACATGAAGGCGAACTGGTACAGGGTCATGCTCTGCTGCGGATACAATCCCCTGACGGGGAAGATGATGAGCCGTATCAACATGCACGACGTCAATCCGGGCGGGCAGGATACCTTTCTCCAGAAGTTCGGCCTGTTCCGGCATGCCTTTGTGGACCAGTACGCACCGGAGAGCGATGTGATCGACCGGATCAATGAGTATGAGCCTGACTGGCTGTACATGAACAAGACGGAACTGATGAGGCTGGTGCTC
>CADCOU010000190.1 GCA_902803155.1 uncultured Lachnospiraceae bacterium
CGCGACGCGCTTCTTTGCGCCAGCGCCATCGTTCTCAACCTTCAGCCCATCATTTCCAGAGAAGCCGATCCGAACACAGCAGCTGTCGTGACAGTAGGTTCCATCCTGTCGGGTTCCAGATTCAACATCGTTGCCGGTGATGCCGTCATGGAAGGCACAAGCCGCACTTTCTCAAGGGAATTCCACAAGGAGCTCCCCGAGAAGATGAGAAGAGTCATTGAGCACACAGCAATGGCATATGACTGCACAGCGGAACTCGATTTCGAAGTTCTCACGGATGTTCTTTACTGCGATCCCGAAACAACAAAGATCGGCCTTGCAAGCGCAGCGAAAGTCGTCGGAGAGGATATGAGCGTTTCCTGCGGTCCGCAGATGGTCGCAGAAGACTTCTGCTTCTATACCAACCACGCAAAGAGCGTTTTCTTCAATCTCGGCGCACGTGTCGAGGACGATTCCAAAGTCTTCCCTCTCCACAGCGATCATGCCGTATTTGATGACAGAGCCCTCGAAGTAGGCGCATCGGTATTTGTACAGACAGCTGTCGATCTTCTTGACAGCCTTGCTTAATCTACAAAAAAGGATAGCTTATACAGCTGTCCTTTTCTCATTTCATGTATGTATTGAATAAAGGAGAGATACTAATGGAGGAAATCAGACGTCCCGACAACATGGAAAGAATATCCACCCCGGAACTCGCACAGGCTTTCATCGACAAAGAGATAGCTGCGGTCCGCGAACAGGTCGGTGACAAGAAGGTACTGCTTGCGCTTTCCGGAGGAGTTGATTCATCGGTAGTCGCAGCACTGCTTATCAAAGCTATCGGCAAACAGCTCACATGCGTTCATGTCAATCACGGACTCCTCAGAAAAGGCGAACCGGAGCAGGTCATTGAGGTTTTCCGCAATCAGATGGATGCGAATCTCATCTATGTCGACGCAGTTGACCGTTTTCTTGATAAACTGGCAGGAGTTTCCGATCCGGAAACAAAGAGAAAGATAATCGGAAACGAGTTTATAGAAGTGTTTGCCGAGGAAGCAAGAAAACTCGACGATATCCACTTCCTAGCCCAGGGAACCATCTGGCCGGATATCCTTGAGAGCGAACACGGCATTAAGGCTCACCACAATGCGGGAGGACTACCCGACGATCTCAGCTTTGAACTCGTGGAACCCGTAAAGATCCTGTTCAAAGATGAAGTACGCGTTGTCGGAAAAGCGCTCGGACTGCCGGACAACATGGTTTACAGGCAGCCGTTCCCCGGCCCCGGACTCGGAGTCAGATGCATCGGAGCCATAACAAGAGACAGACTCGAAGCAGTTAGAGAATCCGATGCTATCCTCAGGGAAGAATTTGCAGCATGCGGTCTTGCGGGGAAAGTATGGCAGTACTTCACCATCGTTCCGGACATCCGCTCGACCGGAATCAAAAACGGAGAGAGATGCTTCGAATGGCCTGTGATCCTGAGGGCAGTCAACACAATTGACGCAATGTCTGCAGAGATCGAAGAGATTCCATACCCTGTTCTCAAGAAGATCACTAACAGGATCCTGACCGAGGTCAACGGTGTCAACAGAGTTCTGTATGATCTGTCACCTAAACCCTGCGGAACGATAGAGTGGGAATAGTTGAGTGAATCGCGGAAACCCCTGTATTTACTAGGGTTTGCGGGCTCTCAAAAGTCAAATTGATAATAATTTGATAATAACAACCACACTCTAAATACTGTACAGTATTTAAAAAACCTGATTTAGATGTCAAGAAATGGCATTTAAATCAGGCTTTTTTTATTGCATCAACAGTTTAGTTACTTGTACTGGTCCGAATACAGATTTTCAAGCCGAACTGATCTTGGATCCATCATAATCCGCCTTCCTTACATTGATTCCGTTTCTAAATATTATACCAAATGTGCAATGACTTCCAATGACGGTGTGAAAATAGTTCCCACGCTGCCATTAGCATCTGTTCCCAGATAGTATGCAGTCTTTACTGCTGTGAAATTCATGTTGACAATTCTAAAAGCGTGTTGTTATAATAACGGGGCGCAAATGCGGGTGTAGTTCAATGGTAGAACATCAGCCTTCCAAGCTGAATACGTGGGTTCGATTCCCATCACCCGCTCCAACATGACCGGTTCAGACCGATCTTTTTTTCGTTCAGTTTCCGAAAATTGGTATTCTTCTTCCGTATCGTCTATAATCTAGTTGCAAATACTATTCGGAGGCCAGAAAATATGGCAACGTTAGCTGAAGTTCAGCAGTTATGCAGTGAAAACGGAATCCGTATCGTTGATTTCAAAATGACTGATATCCGTGGCAGGTGGCGTCACTTAAGCATACCCGTGGAAAGGCTCACTGAGAAAACGATGACCTATGGCATCGGATTTGACGGTTCGAATTACGGTTACGCCGCTCTGGAAAAAAGCGACATGGTGTTCGTCCCGGATCTCGACAGCGCAACGATCGACCCGTTCGCTGAAGTTCCCACCCTCTCCATGATCGGGGACGTCATGGTCATCGCCCATCCGGAGAACTATCCGTTCGACCAATACCCCAGGAACGTTGCAAAACGTGCCGTTGCATATATGAAGGATCTCGGAATCGCCGATGAGATGATCGTCGGTCCGGAGTACGAATTCTATGTGTTCGATGAGGTCCGCTTCCGCAACACGCCTCAGTACTCCGGTTATTCCGTCTCCGTTCATCAGGCGGATTGGGCCGGCGATCTCGACCAGAACAACAACGGGTTTCAGGTGGGACACAAGGACGGCTATCACACGACTCCCCCCAGGGATGTCAATTTTGATCTGCGCAACAGGATCTCAATGATCCTTGCTCAGATGGGCGTCCACGTCAAATATCATCACACAGAAGTCGGCGGCTGCGGCCAGCAGGAGATCGAAACGGAGCTGGGTGAAATGGTCGCGATGGCGGATGCGACCATGACCGCGAAGTACGTGATCAAAAACGAAGCGTTCCGCGAGCATAAAACGGCCACTTTCCTTCCCAAACCGATACCGGGAGAAGCCGGCAACGGTCTGCATGTCCACATGCTTCTGATGAAGGACGGAAAACCAGTCTTTTATGATGAGAAGGGCTATATGCAGCTAAGCGAACAGGCGATGTGGTTCATCGGTGGTCTGCTGAAACACGCCTCCTCCCTTTGCGCAATCACCAATCCTTCCACAAACTCCTACAAACGCCTGGTTCCCGGCTTCGAAGCCCCTGTCACGATTGGCTTCGCGTCTGCAAACCGCAGTGCCGTCGTAAGGATTCCGGCTTATGCCAAGTCTCCTTCCGACAAGCGTTTTGAACTGCGAAATCCTGACGGCACCTGCAACCCGTATTATGCTTTTTCTGCGATCCTCATGGCAGGTCTTGACGGCATTCGGAACCAGATCGATCCTTTCCGCGAAGGATGGGGGCCTTACGATTTCAACCTTTTCGATCTTTCGGCGGAGGAACGTTCGAAGATCGGAGCGCTCCCGAAGTCGCTCAGCGATGCTGCTGACGCGCTGGAAGCCGATCATGATTACCTGACTTCAGGCGGTGTGTTCCCGGAAAAACTGATACAGATCCTGCTGAATCAGTGCAGAAGCGACGAGCGGCAACTCGGCGCTTTGCCTCATCCGAAGGAATTTGAACTTTACTACGATCTGTGATCTCTTCAGAACCAGAAGTGCCGGAACCCGGTTCATACCGGATTAATATGTACCCAAAATCCTGGACAAAGGAATAATATGTTTTAGGTTCCCATGGACACCTTTCTGTACAAAGCAGGAGGTGTCCATTTTGTTTTCTTCTGGATTCGTTCGTTGTTGTA
>CADCOU010000191.1 GCA_902803155.1 uncultured Lachnospiraceae bacterium
ACCGTCAGGAATGCGGACTGCATCATGGTTCTGGAGAAGGGACGGATCATAGAGAGAGGAACGCACGACCAGCTGATTGAGATGCAGGGAAAATACTATCAGCTGTATACAGGTAACCAGATAACGGCGTAAAAGATACCGCGTCCGAAATAAACGGGAAATGCGCGTGTTACTTGCGCACGGGATGACACACTGTACAGGAGAATGGAGGTTTGGATATGGGATTCAGTGATCTTGGAAAGAAACTCTCGAAGCTTGGACAGGATACGAAGAACGGCGTGCAGAAGATGAGCGATTCTGTATCGATCTCGAACCGGATCTCTGCAGAGAAGAATTCTCTGGAGAGGCTGTTTGCCTCGATCGGGGAGGCGATATACAAAGAGAGTCCGGACGTTCCGAGAGAAGGCCTGGAGGATGAGTGGGCTGCGGTGAAGGTGGCATATGCGAACATTGCTTCCCTGAGCGAGCAGCTCAATCATGTGAAAGGCATTATCTACTGCCCGAACTGCGGAAGACCTGCTTCCCAGGGTGACAAATTCTGTGCCAGATGCGGCTTCCGCCTTGATAATCTTCATGAGACGACCGGCAGCAAGATGGCGCAGGATATCAAAGAAGCCGGACAGGAAGTCGGAAAAATGGCAGGGGATGCGGCAGGAAAGACTGGAGAGCTGGTTGGCGGAGCCGCTGCCGATACAAAGAATTTCTTCACCAGGCTGAAGGACGGAGCGTCGAAGTTTGCGAAGAACGCTGGCGAGAAGTTTAAAGGGAAAATACATGAAGACGGGATCGAAACGGAAGATCTGTCCGGTGCTGCGGACATACTGAACACGGAAGACGCCGGAGACAGCCTGCCGGAAGAAATCGATGAGGCAGTAAGAGCTCTGGAGGAGGATGCGGCAGAGTATACCGAAGTGGAAGCTGATGCTGAGGCGGATGCTGCTGAGGATACGGACGGGACGGAGAGTCCGGATGCGGAGAGTTTTGCAGAAAACGCAAGGGAAGACACGGCTGAGTTTTCCGGGGTCCGGGAGGATATCGGAATGGAAGAGAGCGCTGATACAGAAGACGGATCCGGTGATGAAGCATCTGCTCCGGTGCAGGAGGAGACGGGATACGCCCCGGGAAACGGCCTGGCAGGAGATCTGGGACCGGATCTTGCAGAAGCCGCTGCGGAAGACGCGGTTTCGGCAGAAGCAGCTGAGCCGGCCGAAACGGAGGAAGGAAGTGACATCGGATGAGTGACAGGGTCTACCGTATATTTGCCATCAATCCGGGATCGACTTCGACAAAACTGTCTCTGTTTGAAAACCGGAAAAACATTTTTACCACCGATGTGTTCCATGATTCTTCGGTACTGCTGACATTTCCGACAATCAACGACCAGCTGGATTACCGCATGGAGGTCATCCACCAGTTTCTGGAGGAAGACCATATCGACCTGACCGGGATCGACGCCGTTGTCGGAAGAGGCGGCGGATGCTATTCGGTTCCGGGCGGGATCTATAAGGTGGATGAGAGGCTGATCGAAGACACCCGCGCTGTGAAGGGCGGCCTGTATCATGCTTCCATGCTCGGAGTTCAGATGGCAGCCGAGATCCATAAAAAGTATGGGGGCCTCTGCATCATGATGGACCCTCCGATCGTGGATGAACTCTGTGATGACGCCAGGATCACCGGGATCAAAGGAGTCTACCGCAGGGCGGTCTCTCATGCGCTGAACCTGAAAGCCACCGCGCGCCATCATTCGAAACTGAACGGAAAACGTTATGATGAGTGCAATTACATCGTGTGCCACATCGACGGCGGCATCTCGATCTCGGCACATGAACACGGACGCATGATTGACGGAAATGATGCAGGCGGCGGAGAGGGACCGTTTACCCCGACCCGCATGGGAAGTCTGGCGATCACCGACGGGCGGAGAGTCCTGGAGGGCCTGACGGATGAAGAGATCCGTGATCTGTGCTCGCAGGGAGGCGGTCTGGCTAACTGGTTCGGCACTTCGAATTCAGATGCGATCCATAAGATGGTGGAGGATGGCGATGAGGTCGCGACCCGTGTCTGGAATGCCATGATCTATCAGGTGATCAAGTGGATCGGCATGATGAGCACGCCGCTGAAGGGCAAGGTGGATGCGATCCTCCTGACAGGCGGGCTGCTCCGCTTCCCCGAGGTTGGCGGAAGGATAGAGGAATGCTGCGGCTGGATCGCCCCGGTATACCAGTATCCGGGAGAGTTCGAGCAGGAAGCTATGGCAGCAGGAGCGATGCGTGTGCTGACCGGAGAAGAAGAGGTGAAAATCTATCCCGGGAAACCGGTGTGGTCGGGATTCGATTTCGATAATACATAAACGGTTCCTGCTTCGCAGGAATAAATAGATACATAACGATTTACAGGCTCGCCTCTGCAGCTCGGAATACTGACGTATTCCTCGCTGAGAGGCGGTTCCTGCTTC
>CADCOU010000192.1 GCA_902803155.1 uncultured Lachnospiraceae bacterium
GCCGTCATTGTAGAATGTGCCGCCCTGTACGACGATGTGGCGTCCGAGTTCGGAAGCGTCTGAGACTTTGATTACTTTGTAAAGCGCATTCTTGATGACAGAATAGGAGAGTCCTGCGGAGATATCCTCCACGGACGCGCCTTCCTTCTGCGCCTGTTTGACTTTGGAATTCATGAATACCGTGCACCTGGTACCGAGATCGAACGGATGCTCGGCAAAGAGCGCGGCTTTCGCGAAGTCCTGTACGGAATAGTTCAGTGATTTTGCGAATGTTTCGATAAAGGATCCGCATCCGGAAGAACAGGCTTCATTGAGGAGTACGGAATCGACCGCATGGTTCTTGATCTTGATGCATTTCATATCCTGACCGCCTATGTCGAGGATACAGTCCACATCCGGATCAAAGAAGGAAGCGGCATAGTAGTGCGCGATGGTCTCGACCTCTCCTTCATCCAGCATGAGAGCAGCCTTCATGAGGGCTTCGCCGTATCCGGTGGAACAGGACCATGCGATATGCGCGTCATCCGGCAGAAGGGAATAGATCTCCTGAACCGATGTGATGACAGTCTTCAGGGGATTACCGTTATTATTCGAATAGAAAGAATAAAGCAGTTCGCCGTCCTCTGAGACCAGCGCGGCTTTGGTGGTCGTGGAACCTGCGTCTATGCCGAGGAAGCAGTTTCCTGAATAGGTCTCCAGATCCGCAGTTTTTACATTGTAGCGTTCCTGCCTTTTTATGAAGTCTTCATAGTCTTCACGGGATGAAAAGAGCGGGTCCATCCGGGGTACTTCGAACTCTATGCGGATGCCGTGGCGGAGCATATGTACGAACTCCGACATCAGCCTCGCGCCTTCCCCTTCCGCGTTGAGCGCAGAACCGATCGCAGCGAACAGATGGGAATTCTCCGGAATGATCGCATGCTCCTCATCGAGATTAAGCGTACGGATGAAGGCGGTCCTCAGTTCGCTGAGGAAATGCAGCGGGCCTCCGAGGAATGCGACATAGCCGCGGATCGGACGGCCGCATGCCAGCCCGGAGATAGTCTGGTTCACAACCGCCTGGAAGATGGAAGCGGCCAGATCTTCTTTCGTGGCTCCTTCGTTGATCAGCGGCTGTATGTCAGACTTGGCAAACACGCCGCATCGGGCCGCTATCGTATAAAGCGATTTATAATCCTTCGCGTATTCATTCAGACCGGAAACGTCTGTCTGCAGGAGAGAAGCCATCTGATCGATAAAGGAACCTGTCCCTCCGGCGCAGGTCCCGTTCATTCTCTGGTCGATGCTGTTCCCGTCGAAATAGATGATCTTGGCATCCTCACCGCCCAGTTCGATCGCAACGTTCGTCTGGGGAGAGTGCTGCTGCAGACTGGAAGAGACCGCGACTACTTCCTGCAGGAACGGTACTTCCATATTGCCGGCAAGCGTGAGACCGCCGGAACCGGTGATGACCGGACTGACAGAGACATCGCCAAGTCCGGCAGATGCCTCCTCGATCAGGTCTGCGAGTGTACCCTGAATATCGGCGAAATGTCTTCTGTAATCGGAAAAGACAAGTTTCTTATCTGCATCGAGCACAGCGATCTTCACGGTAGTGGATCCGATGTCTATGCCGAGTGCGTAATCAGTCCTGTTCATGATACTATCAGAGCTCCTTTGCATACCGTCATATGCTTACAGCATTATAATACTTTCGCCCCTTTTGGGCAAATCTGTTATGCCCCGATAAAACGACCTGAGCAGGGCAGTGACGGACATTCCATATCTTTACAAAACAGCAGTCATACTGTTAGAATGCGTAAACAGGATTCAGGTAAAAGATACAGAATATCAGGAGAGTGTTGCTTTGAGCAGGAATTATAAACTGATCCGGACAGACGGACGCGCGAAACGAGGACAGCTCGAAACTGTCCACGGTACCATACATACACCGGTGTTCATGAATGTCGGAACGGTGGCGGCGATCAAGGGGGCTGTTTCCACGGATGATCTCCGTACGATCGGAACGCAGGTGGAACTGTGCAATACCTATCATCTTCATGTCCGTACCGGTGATGAAGCGATCAGAAAACTCGGCGGACTCCATAAGTTCATGAACTGGGACCGGCCGATCCTGACTGATTCGGGAGGTTTCCAGGTGTTTTCCCTTGCCACTCTCAGAAAGATCAAGGAGGAAGGCGTGACTTTCCGGTCTCATATTGACGGACATAAGATCTTCATGGGACCGGAAGAGAGCATGCAGATCCAGTCGAACCTTGGATCCACGATCGCGATGGCGTTCGATGAATGCCCTTCTTCCAGGGCGGAGAGAGACTATGTGCAGGCGTCTGTAGACCGGACTTACCGCTGGCTAGTCCGCTGCAGGAATAAGATGGCGCAGCTCAACAGCCTTCCGGATACCGTAAACAGAGATCAGATGCTGTTCGGGATCAACCAGGGGGCAGTCTTCGACGATATACGGATCGAGCATGCGAAGCAGATAGCGGAACTTGATCTGGACGGATATGCGATCGGAGGACTTGCGGTAGGAGAGACACATGAGGAGATGTACCGGATTCTGGACAGCACGGTTCCGTATCTCCCGCAGGATAAGCCGGTCTACCTGATGGGAGTCGGCACGCCGGTAAACATCGTGGAAGGGGTATACCGTGGGGTCGATTTCTTCGACTGCGTCTATCCTTCCAGAAACGGAAGGCATGGACACGCCTATACACACAGAGGGAAGATCAATCTGAACAATGCAAGGTTTACCTTTGACGAGACCCCGATCGAAGAAGGATGCGGATGTCCTGCCTGCAGGAGTTTTACCAAGGCCTATATCCATCATCTTTTCAAGGCAAAGGAGATGCTCGGCATGCGTCTTCTTGTTCTTCACAATCTGTTTTTCTATAATCATCTGATGGAAGAGATACGCGATGCGATCGATGGCGGCAGATACGGGCAGTTTCGGAATGACTTCATCGATCTGTATGAGTCGGAGAATGAGAAATAAACCTTGAACCACTGCCTTAAGTTGTGTAAAATATCTCAAGCAGCTTATATTTTTGAGGAGGAAAAACAAGAATGAATCTTACACTTTTAACTGCTTCCGGCGGTGCCGGTTTCGGCGGCATGGGTCTGATGCTCATATACATTGTGGTTATCTTCGGGGCCATGTATTTCTTTGCGATCCGTCCCCAGAAGAGGGAACAGAAGAGAATGCAGAACCTGCTCAGCACGATGGAAGTCGGCGACACAGTTGTTACTTCCAGCGGTTTTTACGGCACTGTGATCGCTGTATCCGAGGAAGACTGCATCGTTGAGTTCGGAAATAACAGAAACTGCCGCATCCCGATGAGGAAGAGTGCGATCACCGAGATCGAGAAGGCTTCTGACGGTGCAGCGGATGTCCCTGCAGCAGAAAAGAAGTAATTCCTGACAGGAAGCGGGACAGAAAGATATCTGAAGACATACAGAAAGGCTGCCGGTTCAACGGCAGCCTTTCTGATTAAAAAGACTTTGTGTCTGAAATGCGTATTCTCTTCTGCCTCTTCAGGCGGGTTCCTGCTCGAAACCGGAAGAATGGATGTTCTTGACGGTCCGCAGTACATAGTGGGTCCTGGTCAGGCGAACCCCCGGGTAATCCTTGATCCGGTTGTGGATCTGTTCAAGATGGTCACTGGACCTGCAGCAGATCTTCAGCATGAAATCGAACTCTCCGGTAAGATAGTAGCAGGCTATGATATTCGGATCGACGTTGATATGTTTGATGAATTCGTCGTTGTAACGCGGGTGTTCCATGCCGATCTCCATCAGTACGGTGATGTCATTCCCGAGCTTTCCGTCATCGCAGATAACGGTGTAAGACTGGATGAGACCTGACTTTTCCATTTTCTTGATGCGTTCGATCACGGTTGAGACCGACAGATGGATGGTCTTACTGATATCAGATGCAGTCTGGCGGGCATTCTGCTTAAGTTCGGTAAGGATCTGATAATCCAGATTATCCATAGGTTTGCTCCTTATCATCGGAAGATTTTTGGAATTACCTGGGTATTATATCATAAATATTTCGATTGTGGTTGAAAAAACAAAAAAGATATTTTAACATGAATGGGAAAAATGATTACGGAACACAGAAAGGATCAGTCTATGTGCGCAGATAAGAGAACATACCGGGTCGGAGTCATTCCCGGCGACGGGATCGGTCCGGAGATCATCCGTGAAGCTGTCAGGGTACTTGACAGGGCTGCGGAAAAGTTCGGTTTTAAGCTGGATTATATCTACCTGTACCTTGGCGGCAGCTCTATCGACCGGTTTGGCGTACCGCTTACGGATGAGACCGTTGAACAGGCAAAACAGTGTGATGCTGTCCTGATGGGATCGATCGGCGGTGATCCGGTCACAAGTCCCTGGTACCGGCTCGAACCGTCGCTTCGTCCGGAAGCAGGACTTCTGAGTATCCGGAAGGCGCTCGGTCTGTTTGCCAATCTGCGTTTCTCAAAACTTTATGATGACCTGATCGATTCCTGTCCTCTGAAAGAATCGATCGCCAGGGAAGGGATCGATTTCGTGATCCTGAGAGAACTTACAGGGGGTTTGTATTTCGGGGAACATAAGACAGAGACTGTAGACGGGGAAGAGGTCGCAACGGATGTCCTGTCCTATTCAGACCACGAGATACGCAGGATCGCAGTCAAGGCATTCGACACTGCCTCTCTCCGAGGCAGAAAACTTACTCTTGTGGATAAAGCGAATGTCCTGGATTCTTCCAGACTCTGGAGAAAAGTAGTGCAGGACGTTGCGAAAGACTATCCGGAAGTATCAGTCGATTATATGTACGTGGACAATGCTTCCATGCAGCTGGTGCGGAAACCGTCCCGGTTTGACGTGATCCTGACCGAGAACATGTTCGGCGATATCCTCTCGGACGAGGCTTCCATGGTGACCGGTTCCATTGGACTGCAGCCCAGCGCCTCCCTGGCAGAAGGGTCTTTCGGACTGTATGAACCAAGCCATGGAAGCGCACCCGATATCGCCGGAAAAGACCTTGCCAATCCGCTTGCGACGATTCTGTCGGCTGCTATGATGCTCCGGTATTCGCTCGGCGAAGAGGAAGCCGCCTGCGCGATCGAACAGGCTGTGGAAACCGTATTAAAACGTTACAGGACTCAGGATCTTGCGACGGATGATACAGAGATCGGGAAGGTCGGATGCACCCGGATGGGCGAACTGGTGGCAGAAACACTGTAAACAGAGAACAGGAGGTTTTCATTATGAAAAGTGATGCTGTTAAAACCGGTGTTCAGCAGGCTCCGCACAGGTCCCTGTTCAATGCGCTCGGATTTACGCAGGAAGAGATGAATAAGCCGCTGATCGGGATCGTGAGCTCCTACAATGAGATCGTACCCGGTCATATGAATATCGATAAGATCGTTGAGGCAGTCAGAACAGGAGTCGCCATGGCAGGCGGCGTCCCCAGGGTATTCCCGGCTATCGCGGTATGCGACGGAATTGCCATGGGACATGAAGGGATGAAATATTCCCTGGTGACCAGAGACCTGATTGCCGATTCCACGGAATGCATGGCAAAGGCGCATCAGTTTGACGCGCTCGTCATGGTTCCGAACTGTGACAAGAATGTACCCGGACTGCTGATGGCTGCAGCCAGGATCAATGTTCCGACCATCTTTGTGTCCGGAGGACCCATGATGGCGGGACATGTTTACGGAAGAAAGCGTTCCCTGAGTTCGATCTTCGAAGCTGTCGGCGAATTCTCCGCAGGGAGGATCACGGAGCAGCAGCTTCTCGAATATGAACGCAAGGTATGTCCTACGTGCGGCAGCTGCAGCGGCATGTATACCGCAAACAGCATGAACTGTCTGACGGAAGCGCTCGGTATGGGACTGTCCGGAAACGGCACCATCCCTGCCGTCTATTCCGACAGGATCCGGCTTGCCAAACATGCAGGCATGAAGATCATGGAACTGCTTGAGAAAGATATCCGTCCGCGCGATATCATGACAGAGAAGGCTTTCATGAACGCTCTTACCGTGGATATGGCGCTCGGATGTTCCACGAACTCCATGCTGCACCTTCCGGCGATCGCTCACGAGGCGGGCGTCGAGATCAATGTGGATATCGCCAACGAAGTCTCGGAACGTACGCCCAACCTCTGCCATCTTGCACCGGCAGGTCCGACTTACATGGAAGACCTCAATGAGGCCGGCGGAGTCTATGCTGTCATGAAGGAACTGACGAAAAAGGATCTCCTGAATCTGGACTGCATGACCTGCACCGGAAAAACCGTTGGAGAAAACATCGAAAAATCGGTCAATCTTGATCCGGAAGTGATCCGTCCGCTGGAAAATCCGTATTCCCCGACCGGAGGACTTGCGGCTCTGAAGGGCAATCTCGCCCCGGATTCCGGCATCGTCAAGCGCTCTGCGGTCGTACCCGAGATGATGGTACATGAAGGACCGGCCAGAGTATTTGACTGTGAAGAAGACGCGATCGAAGCGATTCTGGGCGGAAAGATCAATCCCGGAGATGTCGTCGTGATCCGCTACGAAGGTCCGAAGGGCGGCCCGGGAATGAGAGAGATGCTCAATCCGACCAGTGCCATCGCCGGAATGGGGCTCGGGAGCACGGTCGCGCTTATCACGGACGGCCGTTTCTCAGGTGCATCCAGAGGAGCCTCGATCGGACATGTTTCGCCGGAAGCTGCTGTGGGAGGACCGATCGCACTGGTGGAAGAAGGAGATATCATATCCATAGATATCCCGAATTACAAACTGGAACTCAAAGTGTCCGATGAGATTCTGGCAGAAAGACGGGCGGCATGGAAGCCGAGAGAGCCAAAGATCAAAGAAGGATATCTGACACGGTATGCGGCACTTGTCACAAGCGGAAACCGCGGAGCGATCCTGAAGGTTCCGGGAGAGGATTGATCGATATGAAGCTGAACGGCTCACAGATACTGATAGAATGCCTGAAAGAACAGGGGGTGGATACTGTCTTCGGTTATCCGGGAGGCGCCATCCTGAATGTGTATGACGAACTGTACAAACACCCGGAGATCCGTCATTACCTGACATCGCACGAGCAGGGAGCCTGCCATGCGGCTGACGGATACGCGAGAGCAACCGGAAGGACCGGAGTCTGTTTCGCCACTTCCGGCCCCGGAGCAACGAACCTTGTCACAGGTATCGCGACTGCTTATATGGATTCCGTTCCTGTGGTCGCCATCACCTGCAATGTCGGGACCTCCCTGCTTGGCAAGGATTCATTCCAGGAGATCGATATCGCGGGCATTACCATACCGATCACGAAATACAATGTGATCGTAAAGGATATCAATATGCTGGCGGATACGATCCGGAAAGCATTCCGCATCGCCAAAAGCGGCCGTCCGGGACCGGTCCTGGTCGACCTGACCAAAAATGTAACGGCGGAAACCACCGAGTATACGCCTGTCAGTCCGGAAGAGATCCTTCCGAAGACGGATGAGATCATTGAAGAAGATCTCATGAAAGCCGCTGCACTGATTAACGAAGCGAAAAAACCGGTCATATTTGTGGGCGGCGGCGCCGTGATCTCAGGCTGCTCCGGAGAACTGAAGAAACTGGCCGATATTATGCAGGCTCCGGTCTGCGATACCCTGATGGGAAAAGGCGCATTCGACGGAGGAGATGAGAGATATCTTGGCATGCTCGGAATGCATGGAACCAAAGCTGCCAATCTGAGTGTTTCCCGCTGCGATCTGCTTCTTGCTGTCGGATGCCGCTTCTCGGACCGTGTGATCGGCAATCCGAAACAGTTTGCCAAAGGGGCGAAGATCGTACAGATCGATGTCGACCCGGCAGAAGTCAACAAGAATATCAAAGTGGACGTATGCGTGATCGGCGACTGCAACGAAGTCCTGAAGAGGCTCAATCCGCTTCTTGCAGAAAAAGACCGTATAGACTGGCTGATGCTGTGTGAGGAGACCGGAAGAAGGTATCCGCTGCATTATGACGAAGACCGTCTGACCGGACCGTTCATCATGCAGGAGATCTACCGTCTGACAGACGGCGATGCCAGGATCGTTACGGAGGTCGGACAGCACCAGATGTGGGCCGCCCAGTACTTCCGATATAAAGAGCCGAGGCAGCTGTTCACATCCGGCGGACTGGGGACGATGGGCTACGGGCTCGGCGCTTCGCTCGGAGTCAAGACTGCCTGGCCGGGAAAAACCGTCGTCAATGTTGCCGGAGACGGCTGTTTCCGCATGAACATGAATGAACTGGCGACTGCAAGCAGATACAATATACCTGTCATTCAGGTCGTAATGAACAATTCCGTGCTCGGTATGGTACACCAGTGGCAGGAACTATTCTATGGCGGAAGGTATTCCCAGACGATCCTGAAGGATAAAGTGGATTACTGCAAACTTGCGGAGGCGCTCGGGTGTAAGGCATTCCGGGTAAAGACAAGAGAAGAATTCGCGCCTGCTTTTGAAAAGGCGCTGAGCCTGGGCGGTCCGGTTCTTCTGGACTGTGTTCTTGCCGAAAATGACAATGTCTATCCCATGGTACCGGCCGGACATGCAATCTCGGAGGCTTTCGATCAGGACGATCTCGGCGGAAAACGTACTTCAGGAGCCAGGACGAAGAAGAAAGACGAGATCTGAACTTTAGCGGCTGCAGACTTGAACTATGGAATGACAGGATCGGAGGTATGTATGGACGGGAAACTATATGACCGTATGGATTGGGGGAGGATTGAGGGTCTGGTATATTCCGAGGAAAACCAGCCTCATGATTTTCTCGGCGCCTGTATTACGGAGGACGGTATACTCGTACAGGCTTTCCTTCCTACAGCAGCGGCAGTAACAGTCAGGACAGCAGATACGGCTGTGCCTATGGAGCTGATCGATGAGAACGGCTTCTTTGCCGTGCTTCTTCCCGGAAAGACAGTTCCGGACTATACGCTGGAAGTGCGCTGGGAAGATGGCAGTGAGGAGTCCTTCAGTGATCCGTATAACTATGAGCCTCAGATCCCCGAGAAGATTCTCAGGAAGATCAAAGCAGGGATCTGTTATGACGTATACCGTTATCTGGGATCTCATGAGATGACGGTTAACGGTGTCCGCGGGACGTATTTTGCAGTATGGGCTCCGAATGCACTTCGTGTCAGCCTTGTCGGGGACTTCAATGCATGGGACGGAAGACGTCTGCCCATGCGCAGGATCGAAGAATACGGCATCTTTGAACTGTTCCTCCCCGGACTGGGTACAGGCGTCCTTTACAAATATGAGATCAAGGCAAAAGACGGACTGACTTTCCTGAAGAGTGATCCGTACTCATTTTCGTCAGAACTGCGCCCGGATACTGCATCTGTTACAACTGACCTTTCTTCCTATAACTGGGGTGACGGAAAATGGATGGAAGAGAGAGCGGAACTCTCTGAGAAGGAGATCGCGTCGCTTCCGATGTCTGTGTATCAGATCCATCCCGGCATCTGGAAAAAGCCGGATGACGGACGGGAATTCTACAATTACAGGGAACTAGCCCATCTGCTGGCGGATTATGTCACGGAGATGGGATATACACATGTGGAACTGTATCCGGTCATGGAACACCCGGATGATTCCAGCATGGGAACCCTGACATCCCTTTATTATGCACCTACCAGCCGCTACGGAAGTCCGCAGGACTTCATGTATCTGATCGACCATCTGCATCAGAAGGGGATCGGTGTGATACTCGCCTGGGTGCCGAGTCATTTCTCCCGCGCGCTGAACGGACTGATCGGCTTTGACGGCACCAACCTGTATGAACACAGGGATCCGAGACAGGCTGACTTCGTACCGGATGGAGGACTGATCTTCAATCTTTCACGTCCTGAAGTCAAAAACTATCTGATTGCCAATGCATTGTTCTGGTCAAAGGTATACCATGCCGACGGGATACGGGTAGATGACCTTGCAAGGACTTTGTACCTGGATTACGGCAAGGGACCCGGGAAGTGGGTCGCCAATCTGTACGGAGGAAATGAGAACCTGGATGCAGTTGAATTTTTCAAGCATCTAGATTCCATCTACCGCAGTGAGTGCCCCGGAGCGGTTCTGATCGCGGAAGACAACTCCCAGTGGCCGATGGTGACCGCGCCGGTTGATGACGACGGTCTGGGATTCAACTATAAGTGGAACGCGGGGTTCCGGGACGCGCTGATCGAATACATGCAGCTGGATCCGATCTTCAGAGGACCGCACCATCAGGAACTGATCTTCAGTATGGTTTACAATTACTCAGAAGACTTTATGCTTGCTCTCGGGATCGGCGATGTATCAGACGCTTACGGTTCCGCGTACGCCAAAGTGCCCGGTAAAAAGAAGAACAAACTTGCAAATCTCCGGGCCATGTTCGGCTATATGATGATGCATCCCGGGAAGAAGCTGTTCGCGATGGGATGTGAAATCGCACAGAAAGCGGGGATCAATCCGGAGAGAGGAGTTGACTGGTCTGAACTGGATCATGAGGAAAACCGGCTGTTCCGCACATACTGCAGCAGCCTTCTGAAGTTCTATCGGGAAAATCCTGCCCTCTATGCGCTGGATTATGAGCCGGAAGGCTTTGACTGGATCAATAATATCTCAGCCAACGAAAATATGCTTGTCTTCCTGCGCAAGTCATCGATTGAGGAGCAGATGCTCCTGGTCGTTGTAAACTTCTCGAACCTGACCTATGCAAACCACAAGATCGGAGTTCCGTTCAGCGGAAAGTACAAAGAAGTATTCAATTCAGACGCTGTTTCCTTCGGAGGAGACGGTCATGTCAATCCGAGGGTCAAGAGATCCAGGATGGATGAATGCGATGAACTTCCGAATTCCATCCGTGTGACGGTTCCGCCGATGGGTATAAGCATATTCACCTGTGCAAGAGTGGAAGAATCCAAGGAACTGCCGGCCGCGGGAAAGTCTGCGGCAAAGACGTCCGTGCGGAAGAAAGCAGGAAAGGCTCCGCTGAAGAAGAAGTCTACCGACGGCAGACACCGTACTTTGAAAGAAGTCCTTGAGGAGAAGGTTCTCACGGAAGAACGCAGGTAATACACATCAAAAATTTTATTTTTCAACCATAAAATAAGTTAGGAAATTTGGCTCTGAATCATTGCCATATTCCCTAACTTGTTTTATCATGTAGAGAGAAGAGTCAGTATAGTTATTGCTGTTTTTCGGAATTGTCAGAAGATTGTTTAACTTCATCCAGATAGCTGTAGAGTGTGTACTTGGAGATCCCGAATATCTGGCAGACTTTCGGTCCTGATTTGGTGATCAGGAAAGCACCGGAATCGTTCAGATAACGGATAGCACGGATCTTTTCAGACTTATCCATCAGGGAAGCCGGTTTGCCTACCATACGGATCGACTGTTCGATCAGGGATTCAAGAAGATCGGCAACATTTGTCAGGATCGGTTCCGGCTCACGGTTATCCTGAAGAGAAGAATTATAGCTGTGGATGGCTCTCTCCGCCGCGACAGACAGCGTGATATCGGAATTGATTCCGAGTATGCCGACGGGTTTGCCTTTGTCATCCCTGATGAATATGGTGCTTGATTTCAGGATCTTTCCGTCACGTGTCTTTGTCAGGTATGCGAGTTTATCCGTATGGGTCTCCTCCGCATCCTGGATGGCTTCGAGGGCTATCCTGGACGGACCGTCACCGATCTGGCGCCCGGTTATGTGACCGTTCTCGATTGCAATGATCGTATGGTCATGTTTCCCGCCGGTCAGATCATGCAGGACGATCTCGCAGGTTTCACCATACTGTGCTGCAAGAGCTTTAACGATTCTTCTGGCGAAATCAAATTGTTCGTTTTGTTTCATGTTAATTCGCCTCTTTTCAGATAATAACCGGCCGCGTCGTCGGCTGTCAGATTAATTGTAAGGCAAACAAAAAGTTTTGACAAGGAGGTAGGGAGATGCTTTTAGTTGGAAATGGAAGAGTTTTCACACTGGATCCGGAAAAGCCGTATCTGAAAGACGGTGCCGTCGTAATAGACGGTGAAGTGATCCGGGAAGTCGGTCTGTTCGGCGATATGAAGAAAAAATATCCCGACGCGGAGTTTGTAGACGCACATGGTCAGCTGATCCTGCCCGGTTTCATCAATGCGCACACTCATATCTATTCGGGACTTGCAAGAGGTCTGGCCATAGAGGGCAACAATCCCACGAATTTCTTCGAAGTTCTGGACGGAATGTGGTGGAATATCGACCGTCATCTTACCCTGGACGGGACAAGGGCATGTGCCTACGCGACTATCCTCGACTGTATCCGTGACGGCGTGACGACCATATTTGATCATCACGCATCTTTCGGTGAGATCCACGGAAGCCTGTTTGCGATCAAGGATGTCGCGAAGGAACTCGGGATGCGCTCCTGCCTGTGCTATGAGGTATCCGACCGAGACGGAGAAGAGAAATGCCTGCAGTCCATTCAGGAAAACGCAGACTTCATCACCTGGGCCGAAAAAGAAAACGACGATATGATCAAGGCGATGTTCGGCGGACATGCCCTGTTCACCATATCGGACAAGACCTTTGAAAAAATGGTCGAAGCCAACAACGGAAGAACAGGATTCCACATTCATGTTTCAGAAGGCATGAACGATGTATGGGACAGCCTGCAGAACTACGGATGCCGTGCGGTTGAAAGACTTCTGAACCACAATATACTCGGACCGAAGACCATGCTCGGACACTGCATTCATCTGAATGGCGACGAGATGGATATCATAAAAGAGACCGGAACCATGGCGGTAAACAATCCGGAATCCAACATGGGCAACGCTGTCGGCTGCGCACCGGTCCTCCAGATGCTGAAAAAGGGCATCACAGTCGGCATGGGAACCGACGCATACACGCACGACATGCTGGAATCCCTGAAGGTCTTCCTGATCATTCAGAGACACAATGCAGGACTTCCGAATGTTGCATTCGGCGAGGCATTGCAGATGCTGCTTGAAAACAATGCGAAGATCTGTGCAAAGTACTTCAAAAAACCGCTCGGCGTCCTGAAAGAAGGAGCCGCGGCAGACGTGATCGTCATGGATTATAAACCGTTCACCCCGATCGATGAAAACAATCTGGGCGGACATATGATCTTCGGACTGATGGGAAAGAACAACCGTACGACCATCATCAACGGAAAGGTTCTTTACAAGGATCGTGAGTTTGTCGGCATAGATGAAGAAAAGATCAATGCATGGACCATGGAACAGGCCTGCAGACTCTGGGGCGACCTGAACCATCGAGAGTATAAGCCGGAACAGTATCTTTGATTTCAGGAGGTGACTTTATGGGAGACATAATGCGTTTGATACCATACAGACAGCTTCTCGCCTGGACCATGAAAGAGTACCGCGAGAAGGGCAGTATCTTCGGTGTTTCGAAGATCGTGAAAAGAGAGGATCGCGCGTTCCCGATCTTTAACGGTAAGATCGAGACGGTGTTCGGACCTGCCGCAGGACCGAATACGCAGCTTGCACAGAACCTGATTGCCTCATATTGTGCCGGCGCGTCCTGGTTCGAGCTGAAAACCGTCCAGAAGATGGACGGAAGAGAACTGGCCGCATGTGTGCCGAAACCCTGTATCGCGGCTGCGGATGAATGCTACAACTGCGAATGGTCTACAGAACTGGAAGTGGGACAGGCTTATGAGGAATATGTCAAAGCCTGGTTTGTGATCCATATTCTTGCGAAGGAACTCGGACTCGGATGTCCGGACGCCATTGTGTTCAACATGTCTGTGGGCTATGACCTGGACGGCATTAAGACACCAAAAATGCAGAAGTATCTGGATGAGATGATCGAGGCAAAGGATACGGATCTCTTCAAAGACTGCGTGAAAGCTTCCCTCGACGCAGTTGAGAGCGGTCTTCTTGAAAATGTGACAAAAGAAGATATCCTTGCGATTCCGTCGCAGATTTCCAATTCCGTCACAGAGTCTACGCTTCACGGATGTCCTCCGAAGGAGATCGAAGCGATCGCCACTTATCTTATGACGGAGAAGCATCTGAATACATATGTAAAATGCAATCCGACACTTCTCGGATATGAATTCGCCAGAACGGCACTGGACAGCCTGGGATTCGACTACATTGTTTTTGACGACCACCATTTCCTGACTGATCTGCAGTGGGCCGATGCGGTCCCGATGTTTGAGAGGCTTATCGAGCTGTCCGGAAAACTCGGACTTGATGTCGGCGTAAAACTTACCAATACCTTCCCGGTTGACGTGAAGGCGGGAGAGCTTCCGAGCGAAGAGATGTATATGTCCGGAAGAAGTCTGTATCCGCTTACGATCCAGCTGGTATCCAGGATCGCAAAACAGTTTGACGGAAAGCTCCGCATCTCCTTCTCAGGCGGTGCCGACTATTTTAATATCCATGATCTGGTCGCCGCTGGCGTATGGCCGGTCACGATGGCTACCACACTTCTGAAACCGGGCGGATACCAGAGAATGCATCAGATCACTGAAGTTCTTTCCGATATCCCTGCTAAAGCATGGAGCGGAGTAGACGTAGATGCGGTATGCAGACTTGCAGAAGCTGTGTTTGAGAATCCGAGGAACAGGAAACCGATCAAACCGCTTCCGGACCGCAAGATGGAGGAACCGCTTCCGCTCCTTGACTGCTTCAGTTCACCCTGCAGCAGCAACTGCCCGATCCATCAGGACATCCCGGCATATCTGAGAGCGATGGAAGAAGGGAGAACGGAGGATGCCCTCCGGATCATTCTGGAGAAGAACCCGCTTCCGTTCATCACCGGAACGATCTGCCCGCATACCTGTGCAGACCGATGCATGCGCAATCACTATGAAGAAGGCGTGCATATCCGGGAAGTGAAACTGCAGGCTGCAGAAAAAGCTTACTCAAAGATGCTGGACGATGCTGCCGCTAAATATGACGGAAAGCGCAAGGTTGCCATTATCGGCGGCGGCCCTGCCGGTCTTGCAGCTGCCGCTTTCCTGAGCAGAGCAGGTGTACCGGTTACTGTATTTGAGAAGAGAGACAATCTCGGCGGCGTTGTCCGCAATGCGATCCCGGGGTTCCGCATCAGTGATCAGGCGATCGATCGCGACGTAGAACTGTGCAGCAGATACGGCGCTGAATTCCGTACCGGCTGTGAAATTACAGATCTCGGAGCGCTGAAGAAGGAAGGCTACACGGATGCGATCGTTGCGGTCGGCGCGTGGAAAGAAGGCAGGGAAGCGCTCGAATACGGCAAGTCTCTGGATGCTCTTGACTTCCTGAGCAGGATCAAGGCAAACGAATCTTCTGTCAGTCTCGGAGAGCATGTGGTCGTGATCGGCGGCGGCAATACTGCGATGGATGTATCCCGCGCTGCGATCCGCATGAGCGGTGTGAAGGATGTGCAGCTGGTATACCGCAGGACAAAGAGGTACATGCCTGCGGATGAAGAAGAACTGAGGGAAGCACTGGAAGACGGTGTTGAGTTCCGCGAACTTCTTGCCCCTGTAGGTCTGAAGGACGGCTGGCTCGAATGCAGTGAGATGAAACTGGGAGAACCGGATGAGAGCGGTCGACGCAGTCCGGTAGCGACCGGCAATACAGTTAAGATTCAGTGCGACAGTGTGATCACAGCTGTCGGCGAGAGAGTCGATGTTGCGCTGCTGAAAGCGATCGGCGCAAAACTCGACGGAAAAGACCGTCCGGTCGTGGATGCACACTGCCAGACCACGGTAGACGGTGTATATGCGGTCGGTGACTGCAGAAGAGGACCGGCGACCGTTGTCAAGGCGATCGCAGACGCGATGGCTGCTGCCGAGGATATCGCAGGGATCGATCTCTCCACATACGCGAAAGAGAACGGAGCAGGAAATATCGACACCTATCTTGCGAAGAAGGGAATTCTTACAGGCGATCTGGAAGAACGTCCTGATGCAAGGTGTCTCGGATGTCCTACCGTATGTGAAGTCTGTACGGATGTCTGCCCGAACAGGGCAAATGTAGCCGTAACGGTACCCGGGCTTGCGAAGCCGCAGATCATTCATGTAGACGGTATGTGCAATGAATGCGGCAACTGCGCCGTGTTCTGTCCGCACACCGGCAGGCCCTACAGAGACAAGCTTACCCTGTTCTGGTCTCAGGAAGACTTCGATGATTCTGAAAACACCGGATTCCTGGTACTTGACGGAACGAAGGTAAAACTCCGCTTCGCAGATAAGACTCAGGATATCGATGTTTCGGATGAGGGATGCGGACTGTATGAACCGCTCAGGAAAACGATCCTTGCTGTCATTCAGGATTACGCATATCTTTTCTGATCTGACACAGGTGTCTGTATTATCATGATATGATTTTTCCACGAAGGATCTTCCCGGATCCTTCGTGGATGCATGTTTGCTCAGGTGTAGTGAGAATGGATGGTTCTTCTTTTATGGGTGATACATATACATTTACAGTAAACGGACAGACAGTCAAAACGCAGAAGGATACTACGCTTCTGCGTTTTCTTCGGGATGACCTGAAGCTGTATTCTGTCAAAGACGGATGTTCGGAAGGAGCATGCGGTGCCTGTACGATCATAGCAGATGGTAAGACTGTGCGTGCATGTGTACTGAAGACGAGCAAGGCAGAAGGCAAAAACATTGTCACTGTTGAAGGACTGTCTGTCCCGGAGAAAGAGGCTTTCGTATATGCATTCGGGGCCAAAGGAGCTGTTCAGTGCGGATTCTGTATCCCGGGAATGGTGTTGAGCGGAAAAGCTCTTCTGGACGCGAATCCGGATCCATCAGACGATGAGATCAAGGCTGCACTGAAAGGGAACATATGCCGCTGCACCGGATATGTGAAGATCATCGACGCGATAAGACTGGTCGGAGCGATCCTCAGGGGCGAGGAGCAGATCGACCGTTCTCTGGAAGAAGGAAGTGAGTACGGTGTCGGCGCACGGGCTTTCCGTGTAGATGTGCGGAGAAAAGTACTTGGATACGGTAAATATCCCGACGATATCGGACCGGAATACTTTGTCGCAGAGAACAGCCCTGAAGCCCTGGAAATCGAAAAACAGCTGTCGGAAGCTGCGCAGGACGGTATTACAGCCGGTTTTGCGGCACTCTATGACAGTGAACATCATCTGAAAGCAGGTTCCAATATATACCGTATCAATGATCCCGGATGCAACTGGTGCACCATCGTGCCTGCGGATATGCCTCCCATGGCATACTGCAGTGCGGTCCGCTCCGAATATGCCAGAGCCCGGGTTCTGAAGATCGATGCTTCAGCAGCAGAGGCTCTTCCGGGAGTGCTCGGCGTACTCACGGCGAAGGATGTTCCGGTCAATAAAGTCGGACACATCATTCATGACTGGGACGTAATGATAGCGGAGGGAGACATCACAAGGATGTGCGGTGACGCAATCTGCCTGGTTGTTGCAGAATCTCCGTATATCATGGAAGCGGCGAAAAAACTTATAAAGATTGAATATGAACCGCTCGAACCAGTTCGAAATCCGGAGGAAGCAGCATCTCCGGACGCACCGAAACTTCATCCGGAGCTGGATATCGAAGGAAATCTCTGCGACTCCAGACATATTGTGAGAGGCAACCCGAAAGAAGCGATTGCACGCTCGAAATATGTTGTGACAGAAAGCTTTGAAACCCCGTTTACGGAACATGCTTTCCTGGAACCGGAATGTGCGGTTTCATTCCCCTATAAAGAAGGGGTCAAGATACTGTCTACCGATCAGGGCGCCTATGCAACCAGAGCGGAAGTCGCGCATATGTTCGGATGCGATCCGGAACGTATTGTGGTCGAGAATCAGCTGATCGGAGGCGGCTTCGGAGGAAAGGAAGATGTAACGACCCAGCATATCAGCGCACTGGCGGCATGGATCTGTAAACGCCCGGTAAAAGCAAAATTCACCAGACAGGAATCGATCTCATTTCATCCGAAACGCCATGCGATGAAGGGAACCTTTACAGTCGGCTGTGATGAGAACGGGATCATACAGGGACTTGACTGTGAGTTCACATTTGATACAGGGGCTTATGCTTCCCTGTGCGGACCCGTATTGGAACGTGCGTGTACCCATGCAGTGGGACCGTATTGTTATCAGAATACGGACATCCGCGGATACGGTTATTACACCAACAATCCTCCTGCAGGCGCATTCAGAGGCTTCGGAGTCTGTCAGACACAGTTCGCTCTGGAGTCTGTACTGAACGTACTTGCCGGGAAAGTCGGAATCACCCCGTGGGAGATTCGATACCGGAACGCGATCGAACCCGGAAAGATCCTTCCGAACGGTCAGATCGCAGATGTGTCCACAGCCCTGAAAGAGGCACTGGAAGCTGTAAAACCTTATTATGACGCACATCCGGGCAGGGCAGGGATCGCATGTGCGATGAAGAACGCAGGAGTCGGCGTCGGACTTCCGGATGACGGAAACGCCCTGCTTCGCGTAGAGAACGGTATCCTTGTCATTTATACCTGTGCGTCTGATATCGGGCAGGGCGGATATACCGTATTCTCTCAGGATGCTGCCGAGGCGACCGGACTGACGAAATCTCATATCCGTATGGGGATCAGCAGTACCGAAAATGCACCGGATTCCGGAACGACATCCGGTTCAAGGCAGACGCTTGTGACTGGTGAGGCTGTCAGAGGTGCCGCGTTCCTTCTCAGGGATGCACTGACTGCAGCAGAGATGGTAGAGGAAGCACTTCAGAAGGAAGGCAGATGTGCGGCGGATACGGATCAGTCTGAGATACGCGGCCGTATCCTGGAAACCCTGAAGACTTCACCGGCATATATGAATCCGAGAGAAGCCGGCAACAGAACGGCAGCTTACGGAACCGGGACGGAGTTTGCGCCAGGAACAAACCCGGGACCTTTCGTAAGTCTGAATATGACGATCGGTGAAGACGGCGGAATAAGCGGAAGAGGTTCCGGCCTGAACCAGGGGACATACGGTAAAAAAGGAACCCAGACAAAGATCAGCGGATCTCCGGTAAAAGATCCGGTCCGGGCCCTCAGGATGCTCGAAGGAATGAGTTTCGGATACCGTTATTTCGAACCCACCAACAAACTCGGAGCGGATGTTCCGAATCCGAAGAGCCATATCGCTTACGGGTATGCCGCATGCTGCGCGGTCCTGGACGACGAAGGGAAAGTGACAGACATCTATTCCGCCTACGATGCAGGCAAGGTCGTGAATCCGATCTCCATCCAGGGCCAGATCGAAGGCGGAGTCCTGATGGGAATGGGATATGCCTGCACGGAAGATTTTTCGCTGAAAGACGGCAGACCGCAGGTAAAGTACGGGAGGCTGGGCCTGCTGAGAGCCCCGCAGATTCCTGACATCCATGCGATCTATGTGGAGAAGGACGAACTCATGGGCGTCTCGTACGGAAGCAAGGGTATCGGGGAGATCACGACGATCCCTGCTGCGCCTGCGATAGCAGGGGCATATTTTGAACTGGACGGTCAGCTCAGACATTCGCTTCCGATGGAGAACACGTACTATAGGAAAGCTTGACATCTTTAAACAACATGCTAAGATGAAAACAGAAAAAAAGTTTGGTTTCATGACACAGTTTATGGCACTTATCTGACAGGAGATATATATGAGTGAACTTGAACTGAATTGGGTAATGAACAGGATGCCTCCGTCTGATGACAAATGTCTTGAGATCATGTCGATCGAAAACGTCGAGAAGGCGCGCAGATTTCATAAAAGCTTCCCCCAGTACAGCGTTACAGCCATGGCGAATCTGACCAAGATGGCGAAGTATCTCGGACTGGGCGGAATCTATGTAAAAGATGAGCGTTTCCGTTTCGGCCTGAATGCATTCAAGGTGCTCGGAGCGTCTTTCGCGATGGGCCGGTATATTGCTCATGAGATGGGCGAGCATGTCAGTGATATCACTTACGATGATCTGACCAGCCCTGAGCTGGAAGAACATTTCGGAAGAGCCACATTCTTTACGGCGACTGACGGAAACCATGGAAGAGGCGTTGCCTGGGCAGCCAGAAGACTTCACCAGAAAGCAGTCGTTCACATGCCGAAGGGTTCGGCGAAGTCCAGATACGATAACATCGCGAAAGAAAAAGCAAAGGTTACGATCGAGGATCTGAACTACGACGACTGTGTAAGACTTGCGGCAAAAGAAGCGGCTGAAACAGAACATGGGGTTGTGATACAGGATACTGCCTGGGATGGTTATGAAGATATCCCGTCCTGGATCATGCAGGGTTACGGAACGATATCGCATGAAGCGGCTGAGCAGCTCCGGGAACTTGAGGTGAACCGTCCGACCCATGTGTTCATACAGGCCGGCGTCGGTTCGTTCGCATCCTCTGTAGTCGGATACTTTACGAACCTGTTTCCGGATCATCCGCCGAAATTCATTATTGTGGAACCTAAAACAGCAGCTTGTCTGTATAAGGGAGCAAAGCTTGGAACCGGAGAACCGCAGACCGTAACAGGAGACCTGAAAACCATTATGGCAGGGCTCGCATGCGGAGAACCGAATATCCTCGGCTGGGATATACTCAGAAATCACGCGACTGCTTTTATTGAGGCGGAAGACTGGGTGGCTGCCAAGGGTATGAGAATGCTTGCGGTTCCGGTGCTGGGCGATCCGCCTGTTATTTCCGGAGAATCAGGCGCTGTGACTATGGGCGTTCTTGGACAGATCATGATGAATGAGGAACTGTGGGAGATCAGAGAACTCCTCGGTCTGAACAAGGAATCCAAAGTCCTGCTGTTCTCAACGGAAGGCAATACCGATCCGGAATACTTCCTGAGAGTCGTATGGGACGGCGCGTACGGAATAGGAAAATAAACAGCAGTGAATGGTAGCAGACCGGATGCATATCTGCTCCGGATGATCATACAGCAACTTATGTCTCATTTATCACCAATCCAGTAAGGAGGACAATCATGGAACTTGATTACGGGAGAATCAAAGAGGCTGCTGAAGGTTATAAGAAGGAGATGACGGCATTTCTCCGCGCTATGATCTCACATCCGAGTGAGAGCTGCGAGGAGAAAGAAGTAGTCATGTGCATCAAGGAGGAAATGGAAAAGGTCGGTTTTGACAAGGTCGAGATCGACGGACTTGGAAATGTGATCGGCTGGGCCGGCAAGAACGGTGATATCGGCGATGACAAGAAGATCATTGCCATTGACGGACATATCGACACCGTCGGCATCGGCAACCGTGACAACTGGACTGCAGATCCCTATGAAGGCTGGGAAGATGATGATGTGATCTACGGAAGAGGCGGATCCGATCA
>CADCOU010000193.1 GCA_902803155.1 uncultured Lachnospiraceae bacterium
CATCAGATCCGCGTGCATATGGCTCACATAGGACATCCGGTACTCGGGGATGCCGTGTACGGCCCGAAAAAGGCCCCATATGTCCTTCAGGGCCAGACCCTGCACGCACAGACGATTGGCTTCATTCATCCCTCTACAGGGCAGTATATGGAGTTTGAGGCGCCCCTGCCGGAGTATTTCAACCGCCTGCTGGATAAGTTAAGACAATAATATTGAAAGATGAGAAAGCTGAGGGATCAGGATTCCCTCAGCTTTACTGCACCGGCGGCCTGCCGTCTCCGCATGTCATCCATTGCTGCATAGTGTTTCTTGGTAGTGTTGACATCCTTATGTCCCAGGACGTCCGCTACCAGATAGATGTCGCCTGTCTCGCGGTACAGGGCCGTACCGTAGGTGCTGCGCAGCTTGTGCGGCGTGATCTTCTTTGTGGTAGTGACTTCCCTCGCGTATTTCTTGACCATATTCTCAATTGCCTGGACTCCCATGCGTTTTTTCTGGGAAGAATAGAAGAGAGCATTCTCATCACCGGCGGCCGGTATGATGAATTTGCGCTGTTCGATCCAGTTTTTCAGGGCTTTTTCCACCTCATTTCCAAAATAAACGATCGATTCCGAACCGCCTTTGCGCACTATGCGTATTCCGTTATTGCGAAAATCCACGTCATCCAGATCCAGCCCGACGCATTCGCTGACACGGATCCCGGTACCAAGAAGAAGCGTCACAATGGCCAGGTCACGAATCTTTGTCTTCTCATAATATACTTTTTTCTGGCCGGTCAGAGATTCCCCGCCGTGTTCAATATAGTCGAGCAAGGCAGCCGTTTCACCTTCATCCAGCCTGACGATGGCCTTGTCGTGGAGTTTTGGCATATCAACCAGCAGAGTCGGATTCGTCTGGATCATTTCCCTTTTATAGAAGTAAGCATAGAAGCTTCTGAGCGCGGACATTTTGCGTTTGAGGCCTTTTTCGTCATTCGTGAAGCGCCGAGTTCTGGGGGCACCGGCGACAGACTCGTTGACATCATATACCTTGAGAAACTCCTGATATTCTTCAATATCTGTAGCGGTAAGCTGATCCAGGAGAGAGACTTTCCATGTGAGGATGTCCTGGCCCTTCAGGTGCGGATTGGTTTCCTGCAGGAACCGGAAGAACGTACGGATGTCATAAGCATAGGAAAGACGTGTCCGGGTCTGTGTCGTGGGTTCGATCGCGCGGAAGTATTGTTTTGCGAACGGAGGCATCGTAAGGAGCAGCTCACGAAGCTGCAGAGTGTTCTGTATGTCTTTTTCAGAATGGTAGGTTTGTTTTCTTTCAGCCATAAATGATAAACCTCTTAAAAATATGCATAGATCTATTTGAAAAACATGTGTTTTCTGTATAGATCTATATTGCCAGTCTACTGCGTGTGTCCGCTTCTGTCAAGGATTTTCGAGGTTTTTCAAGGGTTTCAGACATCTTATGTTTTGTAGATAAACACAAAACCAGCCGGACTCCTTTTCGGATGTTTCCGGCTGGTTTCTGTTTTCTATTTACGTTGATGTGACTTGCAGCTGAATCTTTTTATCCGGCATGCAGATCACATAACATGCGTTGTAATGGTTGTGACCGACCTGTTTCATATCATGATGATCAGTCAGTAAACTGTATGCTGCAGTTTGCCGTTGCGACTGCTGTCGACGGATCTGCCTCCATACCTTCTTCCGGTGCTGCGCTGTAATATGTGATCGTCAGGGTGACTTTTCCGCCCTGGACCGGTGTCACATAGACTCGCTCGCCGTTTCCTGCGTATACGCCGTTCGATCCGGAATCCGTGCTGACGCTTGCTCCGCTCTGGCCGTCCGCGGTTACGGTCGCATAGGCTGCGCTGCCGTCGGACGGGAACTGTACGATGCCCTGTGCACCGTTCATGAAGAATGCATTATCGAAATTATAGCCTTCTGTTACGAAACCGGTTTCGACAACAGAGCCTCCGTAAGGAGTATAATTGTCGATTGCCACATTCAGGACCGGTGCTCCGTCTGCAGCGGAAGGATCTGCTGTCTGGGCAAACTGAGCATCCAGCGTGTAAGTGTAATTCTCTCCGGGCATCGGTGAGAATACGGAACCGGAATTGATATCCTTCGGAAGCATCAGGACCTTGGTATAACCGTTCCATCCGCCAGGAAGGCTGATCGTGGAATCCATACCTACGGTGAGGACATTGCTCTCGGAACTGCTGATATCGAGAGCTGCTACTTCTGCCCCGCTTGCTCCCGTAACATGGAGCGTACCGCTGACCGGTACCAGACTGTCATACGGAAGTACCAGTGCGACCGGTGCGTTGCCGAGTGTCTGTGCACTGCTGTCACCGTTTACATTGTAAGCGACAAACTGCGCATTTCCGGATGAGACATCTGCAGCTGTGATTGCAGAATCACGTACCATGGCAGGTCCTGCCGGCTGCTGTGGTTCTGGTTCCGGAGCAGGTTCTTCAACCTGTACCGGTTCTTCAACTGTCACAGGATTATCTTCCACGACAGGCTGATCTGCAGGTTCCGACACAACTCCGGAATCCTGAGAGGAGGTATCTGCGAACGGATCGAATTCAGATACGTCTGTGCCATCAGCCGGTGCTTCCGGAATGACAGTACTGTCGGTTGCCTCCGGAATGACCGTTGAATCGGTTGCTTCCGGAATACCGATGACATCCGGACTGCTGTCAGCCTGAGCGGCATTCTGCTGTTCAATCTGTTCATCCAGATTGGTGGCAACGGAGGTATCGATCGTGCTCTCTGCAGTTGAAGAAGAAATAACGGAACCGGTATCGGTCGTTCCTGCAAGTGCACTTTCGTCAGTATTGATCAGGAGGCTGTCTTCGGCAAGAGCCTGGTCAGCCGCGGATATAGGCGACTCAGGAGTTGCCGGGGCGGTTGTATTGTCACTGGTCGGAGACGCATTCTGCTCAATCGCAGTTGTTGCGGCAGTACTTGCAGTCTGGGTCTGCCCCTCCAGCGTGGACTGGATCTGTGCAAGCGCGTCAATCGTACCCTGCTCATAAGACTCTTTTGCGATCTTGACTGCAAGTTCCTGAAGCGCTGTGATATCTTCCGGAGAGAGACCGTTGTTATTGGTTGTGTTGTTGGTCGTCACGTTGCTGGTATAGTTGTTTACAACGTTGTTGACGATCTCGGTGATCTCTTCATTGGTGATGGAATTGTCCTGCTCGAGCGTTCCGTTGATGACCTGCATCTTCATGTCATTTACGATCTGCTGAGCCTGCTGCTGTCCGACAGACTGTCCGAGCTCATAAGTCGTAGCAAATTCCTGTGCGGCAGCTTCTTTTTTAGCCTGATTCAGGGTGACACCGGAAAGGTTCTCATATGCCATCAGAGCGCCGGTAAGAGCGCCGGTCCCGGAAACCTGAAACGGGGCTGCAGCAAGAACCTCACAGTTTGTCACGCCCGCTGTCGCAAGGTTGGATGCGATCATGTTGGAAGTAACGTATGTGAGGTTGGCCGTCTTGACCTGGATGCCTCCGGAGGTCATCGGGCGGATCAGCGCGCAGCTGATGGTACGGTAGCCGACAACGTCACGGCTCATGTATCCGCCGAGATGTCTCCACTCATCGTCATTGTTGACGGTAATAGTCGTGTAGCTCTTTCCTGCAACATTGAAATATTTCAGGATCATATTCTTCTGCTCTTCCGTCAGGTCAGCACCGACTGTGACGACCATCATGGTGTCTGCCTGAACTGTCATCGGCACTGCTGCGAGCGCGGAGATGATCAGAGCAAGGGTGAGCATCATACTGAGAAGTTTCTTCTTCATACCACATTATCCTCCTGTATTGTTATTTCTGGTATGCAGCTGTCTTTTTTCAGCCATATCGATTATAACATGCATCTGTTCGCCTTTTCTGTATTAATTCCTAAGATTCCTTTAAGCGGAAAATGTGAAAAACCGGACCTGTTTCCGGCTGCATTCCGGCTGATCTTTTTCTGCTCTTCTGCCTCTTCGGTCTGCCTGTTATCGAACAGGCTTTCGAAACATTTGTTTGCATTTCATAGGACGCTGTGTTAAACTTAGCGTAAATAAGGGGTTTGGGGAGATCCTGAAGAAAGCAGAGGTTTTCGGTTATGTCATACGGAAAGATCTCAAAGAAGCAGGAAGAGATCCTCAACTATATTAAAAGCGAGATCCTGAAAAAGGGATACCCGCCCGCAGTGCGCGAGATCTGCGAAGCGGTCCATCTGAAGTCCACATCATCGGTACACTCCCATCTTGAGACACTTGAGAAGAATGGTTACATACGGCGTGATCCGACGAAACCCCGTGCGATCGAGATTATTGACGATGAATTCAATCTGACCAGGCGTGAAACAGTCAACGTACCGATCGTCGGTACGGTCGCAGCCGGTGTACCGATCCTTGCAAAGCAGAATATCGAGAACTATTTCCCGATGCCTTCTGAATTCATGCCGAATGCACAGTCGTTTATGCTGAGAGTCAAGGGCGACAGCATGATCAATATCGGTATCAATTCAGGGGATCTGGTGCTTGTAGAACAGCGCAATGACGCGAAAAACGGTGACGTCGTCGTTGCACTGATCGAGGATTCCGCTACAGTGAAGACATTTTACAGGGAAAAAGGCCATGTCCGCCTGCAGCCTGAAAACGATTCGATGGATCCGATCATTGTCAACGGGGATGCTCAGATCCTCGGAAAAGTATTCGGCGTGTTCCGTCTGATGAGATAACAGATTCTATTCAAAACAGGCCGGCTTCGAGAGCCGGCCTGTTTTTTGATTTCATGTTATTATCTCTGTCCTGCTGAGTCTCACAGCGGTTTTCGGGCGTTACGGTTTATTGCTTCTTCGGCATCTGTGTAATCTTGGAACCGTGAGGTGCGGACGGTTTTCCGGCTTTTTTCTTTGTTGCGACCGGGCCTGCGGCTGCGGAAGCCTGTGATTCCATAATCTTTCTGGTCTCTTCCGCCCCCTTCTGCACTTCTTCGGGGAAACTCTTCAGTACCTGGTCGATCAGCTGGGATGTGATCACTACAGAACAGCCCAAAGGGTTCAGGATGTACCCTTTCACATCTTTCGGCATAGCCTGCTTCAGTCCTGCGAACGGAAGCGTAAGTGCCTGAAAACTCTTCTTCTGCTTGAACTTGTTGAATTCAAACGCATCTCCGAAGATCGGACGGAAGGAATCGCCGTTTTTCATGTTCATATTCACGAACCCGATCTGTCCTTTACGTATCTTCTCTTCCGCAGATCCCGGGCCGTTCTTTACTTCGATCGGCATCATGAACCTTGCGCGGGCGAGATTGATCAGGAATTCCTCGTTCAGTCCCCGGAGCTCTTCCTTCTCTTCATTCGGCACCTGCCGTCTGGCTTCCTGCATCAGGTAGAGTGAGGTCAGCTGGAGGGAAGGATTCTCAAGAGGTCTCCGGAACAGAGGGATCGAAGACATGTCCTGCCGTTTCACGAACTGGTCCAGAGGGATCGCGGCGTTCGCACCGTTTTCAGTGAATACGACTTCGGTAATGCCCAGGGGAAGCAGAGATGCAAAAAAAGCAGTGTACGCATTTTTCTTGATCGTGACCTCCCGGAGAATGATCTTCCGGCCGGCAAAACGATCTGCGAATTCCCGGAAGCCATCGCTGTCTGCAAAGATCCATACCTGGTCTTCAAAGCTGACGGGATCGCAGTATACGAAGGGCATGTTGGTAAATGCGCAGAATGCTGCGATCAGCTGGTCTTTCTGGATGATCTTCTTCAGCAGAAAATGATTGTCGATAGCCATGTCTTACCCTTCCTCTAATTCTTCGATCGTCGTCGAACTTCCGTCTCTCCAGATGCGCTCAAGGTCATAGAACAGTCTGTTCTCGGTATCGAAGATGTGGATGACGACATCGCCGTAATCCTGCAGGATCCAGTTGGCGCTTCTGTAGCCTTCTGTCTGCTTCGGAACATACCCGGCCTTTCCGAGTGTCTCATCAACGGCATCTGCCATTGCCTGGACCTGATTGTGGTTCTTTCCGGAGGCGATGATGAAATAATCGGCGAGCGTACTGATATTCTCGATATCAATAATCTTGATGTCATCCGCTTTCTTGTTTTCAAGCGCGCGGTACGCAAGGCTGGCCATCTTCCTGGATCTTGATTCTGTCATATTGAACTCCATTTCTTTCTTATTCATATTCTGATCTATACAGTCAGGGAACTCCCCTTATCTTCTGTCTCGAAAAACAGGTTGTGGTAATAGCGGAAAGCGCTGCGGCTCATCGGATCGATCTCACCTTTTCCGGAATCCAGGTAATGAAGCGTATCTTCCAGGATCCTGCAGACGGTCAGATTGAGGTCATGAAATGCAAGCTTTCTCACTTCCGGAAGATTCTGTGCCTTTGTCCTTCCCGGCTCGATATAATCCGCGATAAAGATGATCTTTTCGAGTGTTGTCATATTGGGACGACCTGTTGTATGCCACATAATGGCACCCAGAATGTCCTCGTCAGTTATACCGTATTTCACCCTGGCCAGATGCGCTCCGAGCTTGGAATGAAGAAGGTATGGGGCATTCAGTTCGACCTTGCTGATCTCGAGACCGTAGTCACGGCACATCCTGATCTTCCGGTCATTCGGGATACATTTCGCGCAGTCATGCAGAAGACCTGCCATTTCAGCTTTCTCGACATCTTCCCCGTAGCACATGGCAAGCGAAGCGGCCGTGTACATTACGCCCAGTGTATGCTGGTATCGTTCCGCGTCCAGCTCTTTCTTCATCTTGCGCTGCAGTTTAGGAAGATTGCCTGATGCCATATATATTTCCGTCCTGTATATAGGTTCTTACCGGTTCGGGTACATAATACCGTATGCTCTCTCCTCTGAGGAAACGTTCCCGGATCGCGTGTGACGAGATATCCAGATTGGGACTCTCCAGTTTGCGGATATCCGCATCGTACATCATTCTCAGTTTTGCGATCTGAAGATCCAGCTCCTGCACCGGCATCTGGTTTCTGACAGCCGCCACCAGGACACACTGGTCGCAGATCTCCTGCGGACACATCCATGTGTGAAATGTGAGGACAGAGTCCGCGCCCATGATGAAGTAATACTCGGTGTCAGGATGTTCTGACCGCAGACGTTTCAGAGTCTCCTTGGTGTATACATACCCCTGCTCATGCATTTCCGCCAGAGAAAGCTCAAAATGATCATTTCCCTCGATGGCCCTTCTTACCATCTCGACTCTCTGTTCGTCCGAAGCACCGTGCCGGTCCTTCTTGTGAGGCGGATTGCCCGAAGGCATGAACAGGACTTTCTCCAGGGAGAACTGTTCCCACGCGCTCTCACCGAGTATCAGATGACCGATATGGATCGGATCGAACGTACCGCCCATGATGCCGACTTTTCTCATCTGCCGGTTCCTTTCGATGCAGGCGGGAGTACGATCTTTTTCTTATCGTCCTTACCCTCTTTGTAAAGAACAAACCTGCGCCCGATCACCTGCACCAGCTGGGACCGGGTACGCTCTGCGGCAGTCTGGGCCATCTCATGGATATCGTCAAAACAGTTCTGCAGAACGCTGACCTTGATCAGTTCCCTTGATACCAGGGCTTCCTGCATCGCTGCAGTATTTTCCGGCGTAAGGCCTTCCTTGCCGATCTGGACGACAGGGTCTTCTTTGGAAGCAAGGCTCTTCAGATATGCTCTCTGTTTACTGGTCATACATATACTCTCCGTCTCTGATAAACATAGTCTGAGGATAGCACAGATGCCTTAAAATCGCAATTCCAACAATTATCAGCTGAAGTTTGCGATCCGTATCTGTACGGTTCTTATCCCGCGGAATTCATTGATGTCCGGATGATAGGTTACTGCGAGCCGAAGGTCATTTTCAGCTCCGATCTTCAGTCTGGCCATCGTCTCCTCTCCCCCCTTGCGGCGTATGAAATCTTCCATATCGTCCGCATTCCCGAACCAGATAGCTTCCATGCGGACTCCGTTATCCTCCAGCAGGAACTTTACCGCATTTCTCTTTTCTCCGAGTACACGTATTCTGAGAACTTTCAGATTGCTCTGTGCAAAGAGAGGCGCCGGATTGCCGGGACCATAAGGTTCAAGGACGCGCAGGGAGTCCGTAAAGTCTTCCGTTATGCAGGACAGCGGAAGGCGCATGTCTATGCGGACTTTCCGGACGAGGTCCTGATCGGACAGCATGCAGTTCTCATTGATCCTCCGGCGGAATTCTTCCAGCCGTTCCTTCCGGAGAGTCACGCCTGCCGCCATGGCATGCCCCCCAAACCGGATAAACAGGTCGCTAACACGGGTCAGGCCTTCGAACATGTTGTAGGCTTCGATAGAACGTCCACTTCCCTTGAGAATGTCCGGATCCTCGGAATCGGTCAGGATGACTGTCGGACGACTGTAATCGTCCTTTACTCTGGATGCGATGATGCCTGCTACGGATTCATGAATACCCGGAAGATATACAATCAGTATTTTATCCTCCAGGAGAAAATGCCCTTCTTCAGAAGATGCCGATTCGATCAGGCGGGCGGCTTCTCTCCTGCCGTCCTCGGTCATGTTTTTCCGTTCAAGGTTAAGATCCGCCAGTTCGGACGCCAGATGCATGGCTTTGACGGGATCTTTTTCTGTAAGCAGCGCGACAGACCGCATGGCTGAGTCCAGACGTCCGCCGGCATTGAGGCAGGGACCGAGTATGAACCCGATGTCATAGCAGTTCAGGCTTCGTCCGGATATACCCGTCTCAAGAAGAAGTGCACGGATGCCTGCGTTTGTGGTATCCGGCAGCATGGACAGGCCTTTCCGGACCAGGATACGGTTTTCCCCGGTCAGCTTCATGACATCCGTAACAGTCGCGATCGCTGCGAATGGAAGGTTCTGCATGGTTACCGGACAGTCTTTATCCATGAACATGGATTCATAGATCTGCATCAGCTTCCATGCAACGCCTGCCCCGCAGAGATCCTTGTTCGGATATCCGCAGCCCGGTTTTTTCGGATCCACAATCACGTCTGCATCCGGGAGAAGCCAGTGTCTGGAACCATCCTCTTCCTCGCTGTAATTTGGCTCGTGGTGATCTGTGAGGATCACCGTCATGCCAAGTTCCCGCGCTTTGGAGACTGCGTCTGCGGCTGCAATGCCGTTGTCACAGGTCAGGATCGTATCGATCCCGTCCTGAGCAGCCTGCTCGATCAGCCGGACATTGAGACCGAATCCGTCCCGTATACGGTCGGGGATATCATAATCGATCAGTGCCCCGTCCCGGATCAGCGTATCATACAGAATATAGGTGGAACAGATACCGTCCACGTCATAGTCGCCGATAATTCGGATCCTGGCTCCGCTGAGAATTTTCTCATGAAGAAGGCTCACCGCGTCGGCTGCCGAAGAAAGCAGCGTAGGATCATCCAGGTCCTGCAGACTTCCGTGGAGGAAACGGCGGATTTCCTCATCCGAAGTGATGTCCCTGTTCCGAAGGATCCTGGCGATGACCGGGCTTATGGCAAACCTCTCTCCGATCGATGCAAAGTCTCCGCCTTTTCGGATCTCTACCCATTTTTCAGGCTGTACATATGACATGACTGTCTCCAATCCGTTTTCAGATGCTCATTAATTCAGGACTGCCATGCGGTTATCTGAATCAGTTAAGAAAGAAAATGCAAACAGGATCATACGACTATTGAACCTGCTGAGAAAGAACGACTGCCAGGAGCAGCAGGCTCCCGGCAGTCAGTATAGTCATTTCATGTTTTTCTTACTTCGCAGCCTTCTTGCCCTTTTTCTTTTTGCTGGAAGTGATCTTCGTTGCCGCAGCAGCCTCAGCCTGAGCCTTGGCAGCAGCCATATCCTTCACGTCCTTTGCCTTGCGCAGAACATACCACAGCGGGCCTGTCAGGCAGACAGAGGAGAAAGCACCGGCGAGGATACCCACCATCAGCGGAAGAGCGAATTCCTTGATGGACGGAACACCGACGATATACAGTGCGGTGATGGTAACGAAAGTCGTAAGTGAAGTATAGATCGAACGCGTCATGGTTGAAGTGATACTCGTGTCGATCAGCTCCTCCAGACTCTGGAAGCTTCTGCGCTCTTTCAGGTTCTCACGTACACGGTCAAAGATAACGATCGTTGCGTTGATCGAATAACCGACGATGGTCAGCATGGCTGCGATGAATGTATTGCCGACGGAGATACGTACAATCGCATAGGACGCGAATACGAGAAGCACATCGTGGATCAGAGCCATGACCGCCGCAGACGCGAAACGTACATCCGAGAAACGGAACCAGATGTAAACCAGCATGCAGATAACTGCGATGATGACTGCGATGACCGCGTCTCTTCTCATCTCATTGGAGATGGTTTCGGAGATCGTCTCGAAGTTGATGGACAGAGCTTCTTCTCCCTCGTTGTCATTGTAGGTATCGATCGGGAATGATTCATTCAGCTTCTCTCTCAGATCCAGACGTTCGTCGCTGGTCAGATCTCTGGTCTTGAAAATGATCTCGTTTCCGCCGGCGACCTTCTGTGCCTGGACTTCCGCGCTGCCGATCACATCCTGGATCACGGGCTTGATCTTCTCGTCGATCTCTTCGATCGTGAAGGAATCCTTAAATGTGACATCGGTCGCAGTACCGCCTCTGAACTCCATGGAGAGATTCAGGGGGCCAACGCCTCTGGCACCGTTGATTGCGCAGAATACCGGTCCGGAAAGCATGCAGATGACGGCGATTGCAAAGAACAGCTTTCTCTTCTCCACGATGTGAAGCAGGTTGAAATGGATCGCCTTGCCGAAGTACTTCGCATCCGACATACCCAGTGCATAGCATGCATTTACAAGCAGTCTGGAGATGACAAGTGCGGTGAACATGGAGAGCACGACACCGAGAGCCAGTGTCTGTGCGAAACCCTTGACGGAACCGGTCGCCATCAGGTTCAGGACGAAGCAGGCGATCAGAGTCGTGATGTTGCCGTCGACGATGGCTGTCAGTGCCTTCTTGAATCCGATATCGATGGCGGATTTCACGGTCCTTCCGGCCGCGATCTCCTCACGGATACGTGCGTAGATAATGACGTTTGCGTCGACGGCCATACCGATCGACAGGATAACGCCTGCGATACCGGGCAGTGTCAGCGTCATGTCAAATGCATTCAGAGCTACCAGGTCAAGCGCAGCATACATTATAAGAGCAAATCCTGCAATGATGCCGGGAACCTTATATGCAAAGATCATGATCAGCACAACGATCGCGAGACCGATCAGACCGCCGATCAGGGAACTGCTCAGAGCCTTCTGGCCGAGCTGTGCGCCGACAACGTTCGAGCGGATCTCTTCCAGTTCCAGGGAAAGGGAACCGATACGGATGTAGGAAGCAAGCTCCTGTGCGGATTCGATGGTGAAGTTGCCGGTGATCACGCATTTTCCGTCTGTAATGGGCTCGTTGACTCTCGGTGCACTGACGGTACTTCCGTCGTAAATAATGGCGATGTTATCGCCGACATGGGCGCTGGTAGCGTCCGCAAATGCCTCTGCTCCTTCGCTGTCAAACTCAAGCTGAACAACATATTCCGTGTTGTTCATTTTATCTCTCTGGGAAGCTGCTTCCGCAGAGATCACATGAGATCCGTCCAGGATAACAGTGCCGTCATCGAGCTGGAACTCCAGCGAACCCGGCTTGCCGAGTTCTGCAAGGATCTCTTCCGCGTTGGAGACACCCGGGATCTCGATGTTGATACGGTTGTTCCCTTCCTGATAAACGGAAGCCTCGGTTGAATATCCGTCTACACGCTGCTGGAGCTTATAGATGGTGTCATGCATATCTTCTGCAGAAGGACTGGGATCTACAGTCTGATAAGTGATAGAGACACCGCCCTCAAGGTCGAGTCCGAGCTTGATGTTCTTCGCTGCTCCCGAACCGGTTTTGCCCCAGCCCACAAAAGCTGTATAGAGCAGCACCGCGAGAATGGCGGCAAATGCGATCAGCGTGATCCTTGCTTTACTCTTGTTCATTGGTTTCTTCCTCTTTTCTGGTTACTGTTTATATTTCATAACAGGCCTCTGCCTGCCATGTTTCCTTATTAACGGAGAGCATTTTCCAAAGAAATAGTTTAACGCTCTCACTCAATATCCGCAAGTGCCGCTTTTATCATTATGGCACATTCCACTCTCTTTCTTTCCAGCTCGCATCCGATCTCATACACAGCGTCGATCCGGCCGTGGAAATTATAAGAATTAGCACTGCATCCGCCGCTGCAGTAATATCTGGCGAAGCATTCCGTACACTCTTTGCGGGAGTATACATTGCAGCATTTGAAAGTATCGACGAGATCAGTACGACGTATTCCTTCCTCCACATTGCCGAGCAGGAAATCTTTGTTTCCAACGAACTGGTGGCAGGGATACAGATCCCCCCACGGAGTCACGGCAAGATATTCGGTACCGCTTCCGCAGCCGCTCAGCCTCTTGTAGACGCATGGACCGCCGCTCAGGTCGATCATGAAATGGAAGAACGTGAATCCTCTGCCTTCCTTTTCCCGGCGGATCATCTCGCGTGCAAGTATGTCATACTGCTCCCGGATAACCGGGATATCCTCCGGACGGATCGCGTAAGGGGCATCCGCGGGAGCTACGACCGGTTCCATCGAGAGCTGGTCAAAGCCCAGATCTGCAAAGTGAAGTACATCTGCAGCGAAGTCAAGATTGTAATGTGTAAAGGTTCCGCGTATATAATACTGCTTCCCGAGCGCTTTCCTCTGCGCAGCAAACTTCCGGAATTTCGGAACAATCAGATCATAGCTGCCTTTGCCGTTTCGGAACGGTCTCATGCGGTCATGCACTTCTCTCCTGCCGTCCAGGCTCATGACCACATTGTCCATCTCCGCATTGCAGAATTCCATGATCTCGTCATTCAGAAGAACGCCGTTTGTGGTGAGAGTAAAGCGGAAATGCTTATCGTTCTCCTTCTCCAGCTTCCTGCCGTATGCGACCAGATCCTGCACGACGCGGAAATTCATCAGCGGCTCCCCGCCGAAGAAATCCACTTCCAGGTTCCGGCGGTTACCTGAGTTCGCCACGAGAAAGTCAAGTGCTTTCTTACCGACTTCAAACGACATGAGAGCCCTTCTGCCGTGATACTCGCCTTCTTCGGCAAAACAGTATTCACACGCAAGGTTGCAGTCATGCGCAATGTGCAGGCAGAGAGCCTTTACCACTGTCTGACGCTTTCTGAAGTCCAGTACCGCACCGTGATAGATATCCTGCGCGAACAGCTGTCCGTTTTTCTCAAGGGTGCGAACCTCTCCCAGCGCTTCCCCTATCTCATCAGCCGTGTAACGGCCTGAGAAATGTTCTGTGATCACATCGTCCGGAACGGATCGATCCTGCTTGAGCAGACTGATCAGTTCATAGACCAGGTCGTCAATGACATGAACACTGCCGCTGTCCACGTCCAGTGCGATGTTATATCCGTTATTGCGGTACAGATGAACCAAATGTGCCTCCAAAAAGCTCCAAAGAACAGGCTGCCGCAGGTGCTATCTGCGACAGCCTGTCATATGAAATATCAATGTCTCGGTTTCAGATGATCAAATACAGGAAGGATCATTTCTTCTTCTGCTCGCAGGTCTGATTGCCTACCGTGCAGCTGGTCTTGCATGCGGACTGGCAGGATGTCTGGCACTCGCCGCAGCCGCCCTTTTTCATGCTCTCCTGAAGCGATCTGGTATTCAGAGTCTTGACATGCTTCATATCCGGGTCCTCCTTCTGGATTACTATCCTGAAACGAATCTTTTAAAAGATCGTTCCACGGAATTATATCACAGCCGTATGCTTTTTTAAAGAAAAACTTATCAGTCCTGCTTCTTCGCGCGCTCGGCGATCTCCTTCTCCTGGACATCTGCCGGAGCCTGCTCGTAGCGGGCGAATTCGTAGGCAAACTCACCGCTGCCGCCGGTCATGGAACGGAGCTGCGTGGAGTATCCGTACAGTTCGCTCTGCGGGACGTCGGCGTCGACGATCGTGTTGCCTTTGTGGTCCGGATTCATGCCGAGTACACGTCCGCGTCTCTTGTTCAGGTCGCCCATGACATCACCGGTGAACTTATCCGGAACGGTGACATGCAGGGAAACGATCGGCTCAAGAAGAACCGGGCTGGCCTTCATGAAGCCATCCTTGAACGCCATGCTGGAAGCGGTCTTGAATGCCTGCTCGGAAGAGTCTACCGGATGGTAGGATCCGTCATACAGAGTGGCCTTGACACCAACTACCGGATAACCGGCCATCGGGCCTGCTCCTACGGTCTCGGCGATACCCTTCTCAACTGCCGGGAAGAAGTTCTTCGGAACAGCGCCGCCAACGACAACCTGTTCGAATACGTACGGAGTGTTCAGGTCTCCGGACGGCTCGAATCTCATCTTGACATGACCGTACTGGCCGTGTCCGCCGGACTGTTTCTTGTACTTGGAGTCGACATCACTGTTCTTGCGGATGGTCTCCTTGAACGCGACTGCCGGCTTGCTCAGCTCTGCGTCGACCTTGTACTTGGTCTTCAGCTTGCTGATGATGATATCCAGATGCTGGTCTCCCATTCCATACAGAAGTGTCTGGTGGTTGCCGGCATCGTTGACTGTCTTCATGGTCAGGTCTTCCTGACCGATCTTCGCCAGAGCCTGTGCGACCTTGTCAAGGTCACCCTTGTTAAGAGCTTCGTACTTTTTATAGGTGTAAGGCGTCGACACATCGAACTTGTCAAAGAGAATCGGAGCAGCCTTCGTGGAAAGCGTATCGCCGGTCGCAGCATCAAGCTTTGCGATGGCACCGGTATCTCCTGCCTGGAGTTCCGGGACTTCCTGAGGCTTGTTTCCGCACATCACATAGAGTTTGCCTGCGCGAAACTCATCCTGCGTCTCCGTATCGTACAGCATGTCTTCCGGCTTCAGGACGCCTGAGGTAACCTTTACCAGAGAATACTTACCGATGAACGGGTCAACGATGGTCTTCCAGACAAACGCACTCTTCACTCCGTCTGCCTTGTAGTCTGCGTCGTATACCTTGTCATTCTTGACATCCTTGCCGCTGATCTTGCGCTCAGCCGGGCTCGGCAGATAACGGACGATGTCGTCGAGGAGAACGCCTACGCCCTGCAGATTGGTGGAGGAACCGATGAGGACCGGGCACATATCACACTGAGCGACATTCTGTTTCAGAGCACTGAGGACTTCTTCTTCCGTGAACTCTTCGCCGCCGAAGTACTTGTCCATGAATTCTTCACTGGTCTCAGCGACTGTCTCAAGCATGGCATCACGGCGCGTTGCAACGTCATCCTGCATGTCAGCAGGTTCGTCGCACTGGGTCAGCTTATCCTTGTCGCCGAACTTGAATGCCTTCTGGGAAACGACATCCACATAGCCGACAAACTTTTCATTCTCACGGATGGGAAGCTGCAGCGGAGCGATCTTGGTTCCATACAGATCGGAAAGAGTATCCATGACGTTGACTGCGTGCGCGTTCTCAACATCCATGTTGGAAACAAAGAAGATCCTCGGCAGACTGTACTTTTCGCACAGATCCCATGCCTTCTGCGTACCGACTTCCACGCCGCTCTTACCGTTGATCACGATAATGGCTGCGTCTGCGGCCGCGGCTGCTTCCTCGGCTTCTCCGACGAAATCGAAATAACCCGGAGCATCCAGGAGATTGATCTTAACATCCTTACGGATGACAGGGACTACTGACGTGCTGATCGAGAACTTTCTGGACTGTTCTTCCTTGTCATAGTCGCTGATTGTATTGCCATCTGCAACATTGCCCATTCTGGAAGTAAGGCCGGACAGATAAGCCATCGCTTCTACAAGGCTTGTCTTGCCTGCTCCGCCGTGACCCAGGATGACCACATTGCGAATCTTATCAGTGGTGTAAACATTCATAAGTAATTCCTCCATTCACGTAATTTGGGCATGAGCCCACATGCAAACATTGTACTAAAAGCATATCTTTAATGCAAGGCTTTTATCTGTTTTGACAGGCTGTACCTTGCGATTTTTCCTGCCTTGTGGCATACTTTATGAGCACAAGACACTTTAACGGTTGAAATCGTGAAAGCCATGCGGCATACGGGGAATGGAAATGAGTACATATGGTTTTATCGGACTGGGACTGATCGGCGGTTCCCTTGCGAAAAGTATCAGAAAAACAGAACCTTCCGGCAGGATCATTGCCTGCAGCAGAAGTATGGAAACCTGCAGGACTGCAGTGAATCAGGGACTGATCGATGACATCTGCCAGGGTCCGGGGGATCCTGCGTATTCATCCTGCGACATGATATTTCTCTGCGCTCCTGCTGAGATGAATATAGAGGCACTCTCTTCTGTGAAAAAAGTACTCCCGCCCGAATGCATTCTGACAGATGTCGGCTCCGTCAAATCCCCGATACACAAAGCAGTTCAGGAACTCGGGCTCACTTCCCAGTTTATAGGCGGACATCCGATGGCAGGTTCCGAGAAGTCAGGTATCGCGAATTCCACGGATCATCTGTTTGAAAATGCCTATTATATCCTGACACCGACGCCGGAAGTATCTGCGCTTAAGCTGGAGAAGATAAGGAATTTCACTCTGAAGCTGAAGGCGCTGCCGCTGGTGCTCGATCCGGATGAACATGATTACATCACGGCGGCGATCAGCCATCTTCCGCATGTGATCGCTGCATCCCTGGTCAATACGGTACATGATCTGGACTCAGAAGAGGAACATATGAAAATGATCGCTGCAGGCGGATTCCGCGATATCACCAGGATCGCCTCATCCTCGCCGCAGATGTGGGAATCGATCTGCGTGGAAAACCATGACAACATATCCAGGGTAATGGATACGTTTCTGGACCACATGATACAGGCTCGCGACAGAATGTGCGCAGGCGACGGCGGATATATAAACCGCATGTTTGAAGAGAGCCGGGACTACCGCGATTCATTCAGCTTTGTATCGCACGGTCCGGTCAAGAAGAGTTACCGCATTTACTGCGACATTATAGATGAGAGCGGTGCGATCGCAACGATCGCGACTGTCCTTGCCGTGAACGGGATATCGATCAAGAACATTTCGATTATCCATAACCGGTCTTATGAACAGGGAGCCCTTGCAATTGAGTTCTACGAAGAAGAACCGATGCGAAAAGCGATCACGCTGCTGCGCCATCACAGATATACCGTGTGGGAAAATGACTGAAAAAAACTGCAATCACTTATGTCTGACCATAAAAAAGAATGGAGTGACAGAACAATTTGTCGCTCCATTCTCTTTATGACAGTCTACTGATCAATAATCAGGCTGCTTACACTATACTTTTACCCAACTACAATATACACATCGCCGAGTTCGTTTACCCAGGTTCCGTTCTGCTGTGCGTCGTAGACATGGCCCTCGCCGTCTATCCAGTGGCCGTTTGCGTCCTGGGAGATGGTAGCCGGACGGCCGGAGCCCTCGGACTTCAGCGGGATGACCGAACTGCCGGAATCGGAACCCAGGTCAGGCGCCGTCGCATAGAGCGTGGTTCCGTCTTCACCGGAGTAGGTCCCGTTTCCATTAGACCAGTACTTTACTCCACCCGAGGAGTAGAAGCTTCCGTCACTGTAAGGTGTCAGGGAATCTCCGTTCCCGTTCAGCCAGAAGACCTGGAACGGGGATCCGGTTACATAGATGGAGGTAAGGTTTGAGCCGGATCCGTTCGGATTGTATGTAGTGAAGGAGTCACCGCCCTCTGAAGACAGCTTGTCTCCGGTTACCCATGTATATTTCTGTCCGGACTTATCGTACCAGTTGCCGTCTGAGGCCTTGTAGATTGTGAGTGCGGTTCCGGTCATTGCATAGATGGTGACTGCGGCTCCGGTGTAGGAGACTTCTTCGGAAGTCTTCTTCTCTTCTTTCGCTGCAGGCTGCGTATCGGACAGGAAGGATGCGGAAACATATCCGGTCTTTCCGTCATAGGAGACCTGGTACCATCCGATATCCTGGC
>CADCOU010000194.1 GCA_902803155.1 uncultured Lachnospiraceae bacterium
CGGTGCTCCCGGTGCGATGACATTGTTCTGTCTCCTGTATCCTTCCCGCTTTCTTGCCGGATGCTATGATCCGATATCCTGCATGAACGCCGGGATGAGTATCCGTGACATTCAGAAGCAGGTTCGGGAGAAGATCAGGGAAAAGTTAAAGGATTTTCCAACGTCGGAGCGCGGGAATCAGGACCGGCGCTGGTATTATATTGCCCCTCTTATGATGGACGGGGACAAATATGCCTATTCATGGCTGGAGAGCGCTGATAAGCTTGCAGACTATGATGACGGCGATGAAAAATCGAAAAAGCAGAAAGGCTTCAAGGCGCATATGGATGCGCTGCTAGAGCTATTCTATGAGACACATAGAGAACAGTTCGCCAATCTGGGAAAGCAGCCTGATGATCTGGCTGATGTTCTGACAGATATGGCGATTGCTTCACCGGCAATCTGTATCTTTCGGACATATCTTGGATACGCTGATAAAGATGAAGGCCTGCCGGTATATTTGCCGAGCCAGCTGGCGAGGGTATTCATTAACCGCATGAATACAGCCGAATCTACCGCTGTTGTTGAGCTTGCATGCGGCAGAAAGTCGGATGACGCACACTGGCAGAATCTCCTGACGTACTGTCGTCAGGGAAATATTCAGGCTGTCTTTGATGAGTATGCGCATCTGATATCAAACGGCATCGACCATGACGAGGCGCTGGTATATCAACTTCACAGGCAGATGATGGAAGCGATGGATATCCGGACGACGCAGTATAACGTGGATACCTTCAAGAGCTTCCAGAAGAGAGCGTTTGGTCAGAAGGACAGACCGACCAATATCCGGACGCATTTTGCAGTAGCATTTACCAAGGGCGAAGGGAAAGAAACAGATACCGATCGCAAGAAAACGATCCGGGACGCTTTTAATTCCCCGTTCCGGCCATTTGTATTGGCTACAACATCGATAGGGCAGGAAGGACTGGATTTTCACAATTACTGTCGGAAGATCGTCCACTGGAATCTGCCTTCAAATCCGATCGATTTGGAGCAGCGTGAAGGACGGATCAACCGCTTTGAATGCCTGGCGATACGGCAGAACGTTGCTAAGCGTTACGGAAATATTGTGTTCAGTTCTGATATCTGGAAAGAGATGTTTGAGGAAGCCACTATCGTTGAGAAGACCGGAGGCTCCTCGGATCTGATCCCATTCTGGGGACTCCGTGAGACAGATGACATGGTGAAGATTGAACGAATTGTGCCTATGTATCCGTTCAGCAGGGACGGACTTGCATACGAGCGTTTGATCAAGATCTTATCCCTGTACAGACTGACGCTGGGACAGGCGCGACAGGAAGAACTACTGGAGTACTTGTTCAAAAACTGTGATGATGCCGACCAGTTGAAAGAGCTTTTTATTAACCTGAGTCCGTTCTATAAGGAGCGGAAGAGGGACAGGTGATCATATGGGAATCACAAAAACAGATTTCATGCGAGGTATGCAGTGCCGGAAGATGCTCTGGCTTGATAAACACAAACCGAGTCTCAAGGTTATTCCGCCTGAGATTCAGAAAAGGCTCGATGCCGGAAATGATTTCGGTGATAGAGCAATGGCCATGTTCGGCGATTATGAGGAAATGACCGTCTATCGTCCCGGGACAACGATACCAGATACGAAGGCTATGGTGGCCAGGACAGCGGAGCATCTTGAAAAGGGAACACCCGTTATATGCGAGGCTGCATTTATCTACTACAACAATTATTGCGCAGTTGATATCCTGCGTAAGACAGAGGCCGGATATGACTTCTATGAAGTGAAGAATGCGCCAGCAGTATATGACCAGTTTGTCCGCGATGCTGGATTTCAGTATTACATCATGAATCGATGCAAGCTGAATGTCGGCAGGGTCTTCATCGTGACACACGGTGACGATAAAGAGAATCCATTTGTGCAGAATGATGTTACAGCACAAGCCAAGGGCTATTCAAAATGGATCAATGATAACATCTGGAATCTGAACCGGATGCAGAAACAACCGGATGAAATTGAGGTTGAACCGGGAGAACAGTGCTCGAAACCATATGAATGCTGGTATTACG
>CADCOU010000195.1 GCA_902803155.1 uncultured Lachnospiraceae bacterium
GCCTCGGTCTGCTTCTCCGTAACAGCCTCGGTCTGCTTCTCCGTAACAGCCTCGGTCTGCTTCTCCGTAACAGCCTCGGTCTGCTTCTCCGTGACTGCTTCGGTCTCTTTTACCGCAGCTGCCTGCTCTTCCGGTTCAGCAGGCTGTTCTTCTGCCGGGGCTGTTGCTTCCGAAGAAAGGATCACGATAGCTTCCTCTGTCTCCTTTTCAGACTTGACCGCAGACGCGGATCCCGGATCTCCGACATTCCGGCTGTTCCGGTTCATATTCTGATCAAGCAGTCTTGAGAAAACAGAGATCGCCATGATCGCGAGAAGAAGTACAATCAATAAAATGAAATAGCGAAGATGATCCGACAGCCATTCCCGGAACACATCCCCGCCTTTATTCCCGTTACCAGATGAATTGCGCATAGTAAACCTCCCCTTATCAATCCCCCTATGCACTATATCATACTGGATTTTACTTCAGTCTTCAAGCCCTTTCAGTACTCTCCGAAAACATATCGCCCACTTTCTACAGTCCGGCGCTTCTCTCCGAGAATGATCTCTGTCCTGACAGGGGTTTCGATTTCATACCGGATACCTTCGTCCGTATACTTCCAGGCAGAGCGGATCCTCCCCTGGACGGTGTCAAGAACGGCGCTCAGACTCCCGATACGCGGATCCGGCTGCGGAGCGATCCGGGCTCTGGCAAAACCCGGAGCAGCAGGCTGTATCCCGCATGCCACGCCGAATACCCAGTCTGCTACGGCGCCAAGCGCGTAATGATTAAAGGAATTCATATCGTCCGACCAGAACGTACCGTCCGGCTTGATCCCGTCCCAGTGTTCCCATACGGTGGTGGCTCCTTTGGACACGGAGTACAGCCATCCCGGATAATCCTTCCGGAGCAGCAGTGACCAGGCGATGTCCGTATGACCATACCGGCTCAGTTCGTGGAGCAGATAGCACGTCCCCACCAGTCCGGTCTGCAGATGCATTCCGCAGGAAATGATCTGTTCTGCCAGGGAATCGGCAAGCTTCTGCGGTTCATCCGTCAGAGAAAAATGCAGTGTAAGCACTTTCTCAGTCTGCGTATGAAGCTGTGAACCGAACCGTTTTCTGTACGCGCTTACGATCCGTTCATGCAACGCTTCGTAACCGCTCACATCCCTCCCGAGGATGCGGCCTGCCCGGATTACGATGGATACGGAATTGGCATAGAACGCGCTGCAGACGATATCATCGTTGCTGTATCCCCGTTTGGACAGTTCCAGGGTTGCCGGATGATAGTCCTCCGGCGCGTCCAGGGCCAGCCAGTCGCCGTATGTCCAGCAGCCCGTCCACAGATTCTCTGTCGTTGACACCGTCGGGATATAGGCGACCCATTTCTCCATGGCTTCATACATATCCGAGATAAATGACAGGTCCCCGTATGTCTCGTACAGCTGCCACGGAATGATCGTTACCGCGTCTGACCAGGCGCCGCCGCCCGGTTTATAGGCGGTCAGGCTCGGAACGACTTCCGGTACCCATCCGTTGTCATGCTGGGCAGCGCGAACGTCAGCGAGCCATTTGCGGAAGAACCGGCGCACGTCATACTGGTAGGTGGCCGTCCGGCAGAAAAGCTGGCCGTCCCCTGTCCACCCATACCGTTCGTCCCGCTGCGGACAGTCGGTCGGGATATCCAGATAGTTTCCTTTCTGACTCCAGACAATATTGCTGAACAGCTGGTTCAGCATAGGATCACTGCTCTCCAGCCATCCGGTGCGCTTCATTTCCGAATGAAGGACTACCGCACGGATCTGATCCGCTGTAAATCCTTCCGGAGCCTCATCTATGCGCAGATACCGGAAACCGAAAAAGGTCAGCCTCGGTTTGTATGACTGTTTTCCTTCTCTGCATATATAATGAAACCGGCTCCGCGCAAAACGATAATTGGCAGTATAGAAATTACCGTCCCGATCAAGCACTTCCGCAGTTGAGATCGACAGGCGTTCACCGGCGTGCGCAGTGGTCTCAAACGCCATATACCCGGTCAGGTTCTGTCCGAAATCGATCACCCATTCACCTTTCGGCGTATAAAAAGACCGGCAGGGATACAGAGTCTCCTGCTCACGGACTTCCGGCCCTTCCTGCGGAATCAGTATGGACTTCGGATACTCACAGACCACTGCCGGTTCGAAGGCCGGCTTCTTTGTCATATCTACATCTTCTCCGTCGAATATCCCGCTCAGCGTGATACTGCTCCCGGAAACCTCCCAGGATCCGTCTGTCAGAATGACCTCCTCCGGGCTGTCTTCATAACTCAGACGCAGAGCGGCAATCAGCATGGCCGGGAGAAACTCATCCGGGTTCTCTGTCCCTGTCCAGCGCGCGTTTGTCCGGCGGAACCACCCGTTTCCGACAGTGACCTCCAGGGTATTGCTGTCTTCCAGCTGCGCCGTCACGTCATACGTCTGCACCTGAAGCCGTTTCCGGTACTCCGTCCATCCGGGCGCCAGGATAAAGCTGCCGACTCTCCTGTCATTCAGCACGGCTTCGTACACACCGTCGCAGGTCACTTCAAGGACGGCCTCGCGAACAGGCCGGCCACAGGCGAAAGACTTCCGGAAAACCGGAACTGTTTTGGAATCGGCCTTATCCATTCTGATCCAGGAAGCATGTTGAATCAGCATCATATGTCCTCCTTCTTCAGAAAGCAATGATCGTGTAGAGACCAACGTTTCTGAGCGTAACAACGGTAAGGTCATCTTTCCGGACTGCCTCACAGGCAGGGACGGCATCTCCCTCCGGTACCAGGATCTCCGGTTTTCTGTACGCCGCGTCCCTGACCGTTACACGCAGGGTTTCAATCGGGACAATGCAGTCCTTCTGGTCGTCATACTGATAATTCATGAGATGGATCCACGTTCTGCCGCCGTCGTCATATCTCTGGATACCGACTCTTTCATCTGTGCATTCCACAGGCGCGATCCCGCCGTAGATCCGGTCAAACGCTTCCATGAACACGGGGATATACGATTCTTTCTGCCCTTCAAGCAGGACGAAGACCGCGTTCCCGGTCTGCAGCAGTTCTTCCCTCAGAGAGGTTCCCTCCGCCAGCCTTCCGGCCGCAAGGATCCTGCCGCCCCTCTTTGTGTATTCCAGAAGAATGCTCTGCTGATTTCCCGTCAGTGTGAAGCAGTCTGCCGCGATCACCAGCGGATAGTCCGACAGCCGGTCTATAGAGAAATCATCTTCTCTGAATTCCCCGTCCGGCAGCATCACTACATCATACTGTGCATTGACGCGGCTCATCGCCCGGATCACATCCCAGAACGGGACAGGTTTCTGATCCGGATCCAGCCATTCCGACGCAGCCGCATCCAGCAGAGAACCATAGGAATCCTGCATGCCGTTGGCGCCGCTCCCCTTATTGGAATCGCGCCAGTAATAACTTCCGTAAGAATAGAGTACGGCAGCGCCGCGGGATCTTGTCTTCGGCCAGCACTGTTCATTCTCCGTCAGGAAATCCTGGACAGCTGCCGTCAGTTCTCGTGGTGCCTGGAATGCGTCCTTGATGGTATTGCCCATCCATCCGCCGTAGGGAACCGACATGTTGCAGCCGTACATGGATGCCTCCAGCAGGAAGATCCGGTAGAGGTCATATCCCTTTCCCCGATCCAGCATCTCCAGAAGACGGGGAATGATCCCTCCGTAAGGATTCTCCGCTATAATGACGGGTTTGCCCGGTGCAAATCCCGCGCAGTAGCGATAGTAGAAGGACTGCCGAAGCAGCGTGTGATCCATCTCCGTAATGACAAGATCCACCTTGTTCTCGATCGGATAATAAGCCGGCTGCATGTTATAGAAATTGCCGGAGATCAGAAGCTCCCGTCCGTATTTTTCTCTCGCGTATGTTCTGGCATAATCGGCCAGTTCCCCGAAATACCGGCGGACCCGGAAGACCTGGAATTCCCAGTAATCCCTGTAGAACGGCGCGTTCTCCGGAAATGTGCATCCGTGTTCGATCAGATAGGAGCCATAGTGAAAAGTATCCAGGTCTACACTGTCCCACTCAGGACCGAGCCTGCCTTCCGCCTTCCGGTCCCTCAGCCATGCATTGAACTGCTTCATGCAGCTTTTGCAGAAACAGCCGCCGGAACTGATGGAAGTCATGGGCAGTTCACATTCATCCAGCTGAATCCCCGGAACCCCGGCATCAATCTGGATCTCCATGATCTTCCTGAGATAGCCCCGCCACACCGGATTGTTCCGGCACATCTGATAGCAGGTTTCCTGATGATCTCTGATCTCGACCCACTGGGCGTGGATCGGGTTGCCGAAGCGGTCCCGCGTGCAGCATTCCTCCCAGAGGTCTTTGACGGGATTCCCGTCCTCGTCCCGGATCCCGTCCGGATAGTAATCCTTCAGTCCGGTCGGAAATGCATCCGGCCAGGTCTCTGCACTGAACTCGCGAAGCCCGTACCATGCATGCCCGTCATCTTCTTCGGCGCGCCGGTTCATCTTGACGATATGTCCGTCCTGGTCCATTACAACCGGATATTCCCAGCCCTGCACTTCGAAGACGATCCCGAACAGTTTAATCCCCCGGCGGCTGCATTCTGCTATGAATTCACTGTCGTTCATATAGCCGTAGATCTGCATGCGCGGATCTACTGAGCCGAAAGCTTCGTGCACAAGAAACGGGAGGCTGATGCTGCCTCCCCCGAGTCCCGCCCAGGTCAGCACAGTTCCGTGATACCGCTCCAGATCCTCCAGCATCTGCAAACTGCGTATGGGAAGACTGGGATGATAGCAGTGATTGTGCCTGAACCATCCGTCGAAATAGATTCCTCTTTCCATCATTTTAATAACCCGATAATTCCGTCGTGGCGGCGCGCGTTCTGCGGATCTACAAGACCGAAGTCTTTCTCCTTGTAATTCCAGAGGGCGTGACCGATCCCGTGTTTCCGGAACGCCGCATGGATATCCTTCATCCAGCGCAGGGCTGCCTCATCATCCGCCAGATCGATCACTCCATACTCCCCGCAGTACAGCGCGACCCCGTCTTTCTCTGCCTTCTCCAGGGCAGGCCGGAAGATTGTCTCAAAGAAAGCCTCTCCGATCTCGCCCGCGTTCTCCTCGAAGATCGCTCCTGCCAGTTCTTCCTGCAGAGACAGACTGACCTTTCGGTATTCATCCAGCGTCTTCGGATAATCGATCCGGAAATCCGAGGGCATGTAGTCGACCCAGTAAGCACCCTGATGCGTGAAGATGATCGGCTCATAGCAGTGGAAGTTGTAAACGATATGCTCATCGACCGGAATATCCAGCAACGGAACGGTGATGACACTGTTGTAGCAGACGCCGCCGATCACCAGGTATGTGTCCGGTGCGACGCCGCGAACCGTGCTGATATATCTGCCCAGCAGGTCATTCCACTCTCCCGCCACATCCTGTGGTACTACCTCATTGAGCGGTTCAAACGCAACCTGCTCCGGATAATCCTTAAAACGGCAGGCAATCTCTTCCCACAGATCCAGGAACCTCTTCTGCAGAGCCGCGTCGAAGAAGAATCTCCGCTTGTCGTCCTTCTTGAGCGGATCGAAGGAATAGCCATAGCATTCATGCAGGTCGATCAGCATGTTCAGCCCGTTTCCGGCGCACCACTCCCTGCACTGCTCCAGATACCGGAATCCCTCTTCCTTCCGGTTTCCTTCCTCATCTTCCAGGACAATATAGTCCACGGGTACGCGGACATGGTCAAAACCGAGAGCAGCGATCGCGTCTATATCTGCTTTCGTGATAAAGCTCTCGAAATGCTCCGGATCATAACGGTCGAACTGAGAGATCCATCCTCCCAGATTGACGCCTTTCTGAAATCCCTCAAATTTCTTCATTTCCAGTTCTCCTTCCCGTGTCTGTTTCTGTCTTTGTATGCTGTTTAAACTAATGATACCAGAACAGGTTCAATGTTCAAGCAGGAGCACTGTCTTTATCCGTATTTTTATGGCATTTTTATGCATGATATGCAGGCATACGCCTGTTGCCTGTATCCGTGCGATTGTGGTAAGATAAATCCAAAGTTTATCTTTGTTTTGAGATTTGTTTCCGGTATGCTGACACAGGGGCAACGAGGGGGATAGAAATGGAGAAAGACGATCGCTGGGACGATTCCTATATAAGCGAAGAAGAGATCGAGGAGGCTGCGCGCAGGCGCAGGGCAAGAAGAAAGAAGGATCACCGCCTGAGGGTGCTGTTTTCAACCATCCTGATCCTGTGTCTTCTGGCTGCCGCAGCAGCCGTGTATTCATTTTTCCTGGTTCCCAGGGATGCCGATCTTCCGTGGCCTGAGTTCCTCGGAGCGCGTCCGCAGCTGAAAACCGGTACGACGACTCCTTCCAAAAAGGAAGGCAATCCTCTGATCAACGCGATCGAGAATCAGCTGGCCGCCCAGTCCGAAGCGCAGCCGGTTTCCGAAACTGCGCCTGCGGTAATTGTCCCCGAAACGGAACGCCAGACGGAGACTGAAACGCAGCCTGCGACGGAGCCTTCCGAAAGCGCGGAAGGACAGAAACTGATGGATGAGGCGCGTCTCCTGGCCGCGGGTTATGATTACGACGGGGCCATCGGGAAACTGATGAGCATATCCGGATTTGATACGGATGCTTCCATACAGCAGATGATTACTGACTTTACCGCACAGAGGGATGCCTGTGTCGCGGTCGAACCGACGACGGTTCCGCACATTTTCTATCACTCCCTGCTGAATTCCACCGCCAGGGCATTTGACGTAGAGCGGCTCGGCCAGGGCGCTGTTGACGGGTACAACGCCTGGATGGTAACTGTGGATGAATTCGATAAGATCACACAGAGACTGTATGACGCGGGATATGTTTATGTCCGTCTCCGCGATCTGGTCATCGAGACCACGGACGACGACGGGGTCGTTCATTTCACTCCGAATACGAACCTGAAGCTTCCGGAAGGAAAGAAGGCGATTGTTCTGTCCGTCGATGACTGCAGCTACTATCATTCCTACGAAGCCGCAAGTTTCCCGGAGAAGCTGGTGCTGGACGAAAACGGTGATGTGAAGTGCCTCTATACTGATGCTGCGGGCAATACGTCCCTCGGAGACTTTGACGTTGTACCCAGGCTCAACAGCTTCCTTAAGGAGCATCCGGACGGCGCATATCACGGTGCCCGCGGGATCATGGCCATGACCGGTTACAACGGTGTCTTCGGATACCGCACCGACACCGACTATATCCTTCAGCAGAATCTGATGGAAGACCAGCGCGCATGGCTGGATGCCCACCCGGATTACAACTACGACCAGGATGTAGCTGACGCGACAGCCGTTGCGGACGCACTGAAGGAAGAAGGCTGGGAGTTCGCATCGCATACGTGGGGCCACCTGTCTGTCACGGATAAGAGCGTCGATACGCTCAGGGCTGACAATGAAAAGTGGGTTGCCACGGTCCAGCCGATCGTCGGGCCGGTCGACACGATCATCTTTGCCCACGGCAACGATATCGGAAACTGGGAAGGCTATGCGGACAATGAGAAATATGACTACTACAACTCGGTCGGCTACCACTTCTACTGCAATGTGGACGGTTCGGTTCCATACTGGGTGCAGATCACGGACCGCTACGTCAGGCAGGGCCGGATCGACGTGGACGGCTACCGCCTGTATCTGGCAATGAACGGCGAAGATACCTCACTGAGCGAGCTGATCAACCTGGAAGGCGTGTTCAACGAGAACCGCCCGACTCCGGTCGTCGCAAACGGGGAAGGCTGAGGTTGCTGAGATAGCTTTCGGGCTTCTTGAGCATTCCGGATATTCCGGGTATCCTGAGCATCCTGGAGCAAATTAATAATTTTTTAGAGTTGTTATGAGTTTTGGGCAGGAGAGATCTTTTTGATTCTCTCCTGCCCAGTATTTTCTTGTCCTTCCACGCGCCTCCCCCGAATTTTGATTTCTTATGGGCAGGAACAGAAGAAAAACCGCTCTCTGCCCAAACAGCAGAGAGCGGCCGATCAGTTCTCTCAGTACTTTTTCCTGCCTTACCTCGTACTCTTGTCGTATGGTATGCCTTCCGCCTTCGGCGCTGCCGAGTTCTTGGAAGTAAA
>CADCOU010000196.1 GCA_902803155.1 uncultured Lachnospiraceae bacterium
ATATACGATGTCATTATCATCGGAGCGGGCGTGAGCGGCTGCGCGGCAGCCCGGGAGCTGAGCAGGTATGACCTGAAGATCCTTGTCGCGGAGAGCATGGAGGATGTCTGCTGCGGGACGAGCAAGGCGAACAGCGCGATCGTCCATGCGGGATACGACGCGAAGCCGGGCACCCTGATGGCAAAGCTGAATGTGGAAGGAAACCGCATGATGGACCAGGTATGCCGGGAACTGGATGTCCCGTTTGAGAGGATCGGTTCCCTGGTTGTCTGCCGGTCGGATGAAGATAAGTCGGTGCTGGAGCGGCTCCTGCAGCAGGGAGAGGAGAACGGCGTCCCGGATCTTCGGATCATCGGACGGGAAGAGCTGAAGGAGATGGAGCCCAATATAACGGATGAGACGCAGTGGGCGCTCTACGCTCCGACGGGCGGAATCGTCTGCCCGTTTACCCTGACCTGTGCGTATGCGGAAAATGCTGCGGCAAACGGCGTGGAATTTCAGTTTGACACCCGCGTGGAGAAGATATGTCCGGAAGAGACGGCCGACGGACGGCTGTTCCGTCTGGAGACGACGGGCGGGGAACTGCTTTCAAGGGTCGTGGTCAATGCCGCAGGCGTTTATGCGGATCAGCTGCACAACCAGGTAAGTGAGGAAAAACTTCATATCACCCCAAGGCGCGGCAGCTATGATCTGATGGACAAAAAGGCGGGCGGCCATGTACGGCACGTGATATTCCCGCTTCCCTCGGATAAGGGCAAGGGGACACTGGTGACGCCCACGGTGCACGGTAATCTTCTGATCGGTCCGACGGCAGTGGACATAGAGGATCCGGAAGGGACGAACACAACAGCTGAGGAACTGGGAGCAGTGGTGCAGACCAGCGGGAAATATATCGCGGATATCCCGTACCGTGAGACGATCACTTCGTTTGCCGGACTGCGCGCGCATGAAGACGGACATGAGTTCCGGATCGGGGAAGTAAAAGACTGTCCCGGATTCGTGGACTGTGCGGGGATCGAATCCCCGGGTCTGACAAGTGCGCCGGCCATAGGTGTGATGGTCGCAGAATGTGTGGCGAAGATCCTGTCGCCTGCACAGAATGAACAGTTTGACCCGGTCCGCGAGGGGCTCCTGGATCCGAAGACCATGACTCCGGAGGCGTACAGGGAACTGGTCCGTCAGGATCCATCCTACGGAAGTATCGTCTGCCGCTGTGAATCGGTCACGGAGGGCGAGATCATAGACGCGATACGGCGGACTCCCGGAGCGCGGAGCCTGGACGGAGTGAAACGCCGGACAAGGGCAGGCATGGGACGCTGTCAGGCCGGTTTCTGCAGCCCCAGGGTGATGGAGATCCTTGCCAGGGAACTCGGGATCCCGCTTGAGGAAGTAACGAAAAGCGGCGGCGCGTCACGCATCATAGTAGGAAGAGACAAACTCCTGATAAAGGAGGGACAGAGATGAATACAGTGAAGATCGCAATAATCGGTGGGGGACCTGCCGGCCTTGCTGCGGCAATCGGGGCCAGGGAAGCAGGTGAGGACAGTATACTCGTACTGGAGAGAGACCGCCTGAGCGGAGGGATCCTGAACCAGTGCATCCACAACGGTTTCGGGCTGCATACATTTAAGGAAGAACTGACCGGTCCGGAATACGCGCAGCGTTTTATCGACCGCGCGGAGGAACTGAAGATCCCATGCAGGCTGAATACGATGGTCATGGATATTTCGGCGGCAGGAGACGGCAGCAGTGACAAGATCGTCACCTACCTGAACCGGGAGGAAGGCCTTGTTCAGCTGAGAGCGGAAGCGGTAGTCCTTGCGATGGGCTGCAGGGAAAGGCCCAGGGGCGCCCTGAACATTCCGGGATTCCGCCCTGCCGGTATCTATACGGCAGGAACAGCGCAGCGCCTGGTCAACATCGAAGGATTCATGCCCGGGAAGAGGGTCGTCATCCTGGGCTCCGGGGACATCGGCCTGATCATGGCGAGAAGGATGACCCTGGAAGGCGCGAAGGTCCTTGCTGTCGCGGAGCTGATGCCGTATTCCGGCGGCCTCAAGAGAAACATCGTACAGTGCCTGGATGACTTCGGCATCCCGCTGAAGCTCAGCCACACGGTAGTCGATATCGAAGGAAAAGAACGTGTGCAGGCGGTCACGATCGCGCAGGTGGACGAGCACTCGACCCCGATCCCCGGGACGGAGGAACGCTACGAGTGCGATACGCTTCTGCTGTCCTGCGGACTGCTCCCGGAAAATGAACTGACCTCCGCTCTCGGTGCAGACATCAGTCCGGTCACGAGGGGCCCCGAGGTGAATGAGAGCCTGGAGACATCCGTCCCCGGCGTATTTGCCTGCGGGAATGTCCTTCATGTGCACGACCTGGTTGACTTCGTCTCACAGGAGGCGGAGCTGGCAGGAAGAAATGCTGCCCGCTTTGTGCGGGGGGAGATCCCGAAGACAGAGATACCGGATATCCGGGTGACGGCAGAGAATGGCGTGAGGTATACCGTCCCGGAGATCATCAATACAGACCGGCTGGAGGACACGCTGACGCTTCGTTTCCGCGTCGGTGCGGTGTATAAGGATATCTATGAGAGCGTATATCTGAATGACAGGCGCATTCTGCACAAAAAGAAGAAGATCTTTTCTCCCGGAGAGATGGAGACGATCGTTCTGAAGAAGAGTGCCATCCTGGAGGTCCCGGATCTGAAGACCATAACCGTGAAGCTGGAGGAGGAGTGACATGGAGAAAAGAGAGTTAACCTGCATCGGATGTCCGATGGGATGCCAGATCACTGTCACTCTGGACGGCGGTGCGGTAAAGAGCGTGGAAGGAAATACCTGCATGAAAGGCGATCAGTACGCCAGGGCGGAAGTGACGCGTCCGGTCCGGACCGTGACCAGTTCCGTTCCGGTGACCGGCGGTACGATCGGACAGGTATCCGTCAAGACAGCGGGAGAGATCCCGAAGGATAAGATCTTTGATGTCATGGATGCGCTGCGTACCGTCCGGGCGGAAGCGCCGGTCAGCATCGGGAGCGTGATTGCGGCGGACATCTGCGGAACAGGTGTGGACATCGTCGCCACGAAGAATGTGGAGCGGAAGGCGCAATGAGTGAACGGAAACCATGCATCCCTCTCTATACGGATCTCACAGACCGGAAAGTCCTGGTGGCAGGAACAGGGCCGGAAGCGCAGGAACTGATCCGTTATCTCTCCGCCTACACAGATCATCTGTATGTGCTGACAGGGGAGGAACCCTATGAGCGCAGCGACCTGTACGGGATGGACTATGTAGTATCCGTCCTTCAGGATGAGGCGGTCAATGAAGACATCTTCGTGACCTGCAGGACGCTTGGGATCCGTGTATCCATACCGTCCTGTCCGGCAAGGTGCGACTTTTTCCTGAGACTGTAAAGTTCAGAAGCTCGATGCGGAGGGAATGATGATATGCCCAGGGTAACAATCTATACAGACGGGGCTGCGCGCGGCAATCCGGACGGGCCCGGCGGCTACGGAGCCATTCTGGAGTTCGTGGACTCCGCCGGCAATCTTCACGAACGGGAACTGTCACAGGGATACATCCGGACGACGAACAACCGCATGGAGCTGATGGCGGCGATCGCGGCGCTGGAAGCGCTGACCAGACCGTGCGAGGTTCAGCTCTGGTCCGATTCGCAGTATCTGGTCAATGCATTCAACGAGCACTGGATCGACACCTGGATCCGGAAGAACTGGATGCGTTCGAGATCGGAACCGGTGAAGAACGTCGATCTGTGGAAACGTCTCCTGGAGGCTGCCGCGCCTCATACCGTCACCTGGAACTGGGTGCGCGGACACAGCGGCGATCCTCACAATGAGCGCTGCGACAAACTTGCAACCGCAGCTGCGGATTCCGATAATCTCATCCCGGATCCGGGTATTGCAGAATGATACTGAAAAAGGCCGGCCCCCCATGAGCAGACAGTGTTTGCGATGGGGGCCGGTTTTATAATGCCTGTTATCCCGGACTCCCCTTGCTATCTGAGGCGAATGCAGTTATGATAGCTGCTGAATGTGATGACGTCAGCGTTCCTGACGGCCCCGGATCCGGGGCAGATTATTCATTTATATATTTCGGAAGAGAGAATTATTTTTCATGTCAATGCATTTTGAAAAGAAACTCCCGATCCCTGCCGAGATCAAACAGCTGAATCCGATCTCAGACCGTGTCAGGCAGATCAGGGACGAGAGGAATGAACAGCTTCGCGATATCTTCTTGGGAAGATCAGACCGTTTTGCGCTTATCATAGGGCCGTGCAGCGCCGACAATGAGGACGCGGTTCTCGAATATCTGGGAAGGCTCGCCCGGGTGCAGGATGAGGTCGCGGACCGTATCATGATCATTCCCCGTATCTATACCAACAAACCCAGAACTACCGGAAAAGGATACAAGGGGCTTCTGCATCAGCCGGATCCGGGCAAGAAACCGGACCTGCTTGCGGGGATCGTAGCGATCCGGCAGCTGCATCTTCGTGCGATCGAGCAGACCGGCCTTACCGCCGCAGACGAGATGCTGTACCCGGAGAACTACCGGTATCTGGACGACCTGCTTGCCTATGTCGCTGTCGGAGCCAGGTCCGTCGAGGACCAGCAGCACCGCATGACTGTATCCGGGATGGACATCCCGGTCGGGATGAAGAACCCGACCAGCGGCGACCTCTCTGTCATGTTCAATTCCATCATGGCAGCCCAGAGCCGTCACAGTTTCATTTACAGGGGATGGGCGGTCCATACGGACGGAAACGACCTGGCACATGTGATCCTGCGCGGCAGCGTGAATAAGCACGGAAACTGCATCCCGAACTATCATTATGAGGATCTCCTGCTGACAAAGAGGCTGTATGAGGAGTATCATCTGAAGAACCCGGCGGTCGTTGTGGACTGCAACCACTCCAACTCCGGCAAGCAGCATATGGAGCAGATCCGGATCGCGCATGAGGTCATGCACAGCCGTTCATACAACGAGGACCTGAAACCGCTGATTAGGGGCCTTATGATCGAGAGCTATCTGGTGCCGGGCAGTCAGGATGTCGTATCCGGTCCCGGCCACTGCTACGGACAGTCGATCACGGATCCCTGCCTCGGATGGGAGGACAGCGAAAATCTGATCTACAGCATCTATCACATGATCTGATCACAGCCTTGATTTTTGCCGCTCCGATTTGTATACTGGAGTCTGTTTAAAAAGGAGGAACACGATATGGGTGTATATGAAGAACTGCAGGCACGCGGTCTGCTTGCGCAGCTCACGGACGCGGACAGGATCCGCGAGATGATAAATAACGGAAAGGCAACATTCTATATCGGATTCGATCCGACTGCGGACAGCCTTCATGTCGGTCATTTCATGGCACTGTGCCTGATGAAGAGACTGCAGATGGCAGGAAACAAGCCGATCGCGCTTCTGGGCGGCGGTACGGGAATGATCGGAGATCCGTCCGGGAGAACGGATTCCCGCCCGATGATGACGGTCGAGACGATCCGGCATAACTGCGAGTGCTTCCGCAAGCAGATGAGCCGTTTCATCGAATTCGGAGACCAGCCCGGCCAGGCGATCACGGTGAATAACGCGGACTGGCTGATGGATCTGAATTATATCAGCATGCTCCGTGAAGTCGGGACCTGCTTTACCGTCAACGAGATGCTTGCGGCCAAGGCTTACAAGCTCCGCTGGGAGAAGGGCCTGACCTTCTTTGAGTTCAACTACATGATCATGCAGGCATATGATTTCTATATGCTGTACAAGAACTATGGATGCCAGATGCAGTTCGGCGGCGACGACCAGTGGTCCAACATGCTGGCAGGCCGCGAGCTGATCCGCAGGAAGATCCCGGGATCCGATTCCGAGGCGATGACCATTACCCTCCTTACCAACTCCGAGGGCAACAAGATGGGCAAGACCGCGAAGGGTGCGGTGTGGCTGGATCCGAACAAGACAAGCCCGTTCGAGTTCTACCAGTACTGGAGAAATGTCGGCGACGCCGATGTCATCAAGTGCATGAAGCTGCTCACCTTCCTGCCGCTCGACGAGATCGCCGGGTATGAGAAGAAGGAAGGACAGGAGCTGAACGCGGTGAAGGAAGTCCTTGCTTACGAACTGACGAAGATGGTCCACGGCGAGGATGAGGCGAAGGCCGCACAGGCCGGCGCCCGCAAGCTGTTTGCGGCCGGCGGGGCGGACACGGCGGATCTGGAAGCAATCAAGCTGGATCTGGAGAAGTTCCGCGATGAGACGGTCGACCTGATCGGAGCCCTGGTTGCTGCAGGACTCGCGACGAACCGTTCGGACGCCCGCAGGAACATCGAGCAGGGCGGCGTTACGGTGGACGATGAGAAGATCACGGACGTGCACGCAGTCCTGGATAAGGCGAAACTGCTCGGCACCGGCATCGTGCTGCGCAAGGGAAAGAAGAAGTTCGCCAAGATCGCGCTGGACAAATAAGAAAGGAAAGGTCGCAGAAACACATGAAAAAGTATGGCGTTAATGAACTTCGCAGGATGTACCTGGAATTCTTTGAGAGCAAGGATCATCTGGCGCTTCCGAGTTTTTCACTCGTTCCGCACAATGACAACAGCCTTCTGCTGATCAACGCAGGAATGGCGCCGATGAAGACCTGGTTCACGGGTGCGGAGACTCCGCCCAGGCGCCGTGTCACCACCTGCCAGAAGTGCATCCGGACAGGCGATATCGAAAACGTCGGCAAGACGGCCCGCCACGGCACTTTCTTTGAGATGCTCGGCAACTTCTCTTTCGGAGATTACTTCAAGAGAGAAGCCCTGAACTGGTCCTGGGAATTCCTGACCCAGGTCGTCGGACTGGATCCGGACAGACTGTATCCGTCCGTCTATCTGGAAGACGACGAGGCATACGATATCGGGAACAAGGAGATCGGTATCCCGGCGGAGCGCATCTACAGGTTCGGCAAGGAAGACAACTTCTGGGAGCACGGCGCAGGTCCGTGCGGCCCCTGCAGCGAGATCTACTACGACCGCGGCGAAAAGTACGGCTGCGGTAAGCCGGACTGTGCTCCGGGCTGCGACTGTGACCGGTATATCGAAGTCTGGAACGATGTCTTCACGCAGTTTGAAAATGACGGCCACGGCAACTATACGACAC
>CADCOU010000197.1 GCA_902803155.1 uncultured Lachnospiraceae bacterium
CCGAGAGGAACGATTATGATCATTCTGACGATATTATTTGGTTCATACCGAGGCGTTGAAGTTGTCGCCGAGATCCTGTTTTCGATTGCGCTCTTCATGCTGTTTCCCGAGTGCGGCGTGAAGCGGAGGTGGGCGCTTGTTCCGTTTGCCCGGGTATACTTCCTCGGAAAATGCGCGGACAGGGAGCCGGAAGGCAAGGCAGTCTTTGCGATCGACATCATCCGGGCGGTATTTCTCCTTCTCTTCATGTATGCAGAAGAACATTCATTTGCATATTATCTGCTTGGGGCGCTGAGCACTGCTGCCATCACCATCAGCATCATGTACCGCATCCGTATCTACAGCGGTATCTGCGAGGTATATCAGGTAAGTAAATTGTGGGTACTCCTCTGGTTTACGCTTCCGTTTATCCCCGCGGCGATCTGGGGATATTCCAAAAAGTATGAGCCGGCCTGGACGGTAAGTGAGATGGAGGCGGACAATGCCGCGAGGCTTTCCGGCAACTATGTCTCCACGATGGATAACGGACTGACGATCAACCTGGAGGAGCGGACGTCCCGGAAACTGTTTGACAAGAAGTACCTGCTCCGGGACATCCACATGGTGATCCCGCCGGGACACATGGTGCTGCTGCTCGGCGGCTCCGGTGCGGGCAAGACCACGCTGATCAACGCGATCAACGGTTATGAGAAGGCAAAGGCTTCCGTCGTACTGAACGGGAGCAACGTATACAAGGAGTACAAGGACCTTCAGTACGATATCGGATATGTTCCGCAGAAAGACATGATGCGTGACACTGACACGGTGCTCCGGACGCTCTCGGACGCCGCGCTCCTGCGCATGCCGCTGGCGGCTGACCGCGCAGAGCGGAAGAAGCAGGTGAATGAAGTGCTGGATCTGTTCGGACTGGAGCCGGTGAAGAATTCGCTGGTCGGGAAACTGTCCGGCGGCCAGCGCAAGAGGCTGTCCATCTCCATGGAATATATCGCCAACCCGACGCTGTTCATCCTGGATGAACCGGACTCGGGACTGGACGGCGTCATGGCGCGCAGACTGATGGTGCGGCTCAGGAGGATCGCGGACAAAGGAAAGATCGTGATCGTCATAACGCATACGCCGGACCGTGTCATCGATTTGTTTGACGATGTGATCGTCCTCGCGAAGGACGCGAAGCTGACCGGACGACTTGCGTTCTACGGAAGTATTGCGGATGCAAGAGAGTTCTTCGGGAAAGAAAAGATGGAAGATATCGTGATGAGCATCAACCGCAAGGAAGAAGGCGGCGAAGGCCGCGCGGATGAATTCGTCGATAAATATGTGGAGGTGCAGAATGCCTGAGACACAGAGTATCGTTAATCGTAAGATGCGGCACCGCGGGCGTGTTCCGCAGATCTTCATGGTTCTCGGAAAGCTGTTCCGCATGTTCGTCTATCAGAATGACTGGAAAGTGTTTCCCATGGCCGCCCTCATCGCCGGTCTCCTTGCCTATGTGATCCGCGCTGATTTCATGAAGACCATGGAGGGAACCATTAAAGGCGCGTTTGCCATCAGCTGCGTCGCGATCTGGAACGGATGCTTCAACTCCATCCAGGTCATCTGCAGAGAGAGGGACATCCTGAAGCGGGAACACCGTTCCGGCCTGCATATCTCCTCGTATATCATTGCCCACATGATGTACCAGGCCGTCCTGTGCCTTGGACAGACGATCGTGCTGCTGGATGTCTTCCGGTTCGTTGAGATCCAGTTCCCGGCAAAGGGCTTCATGACCAGATGGTTCGTGGTGGATGTGGGCATCACCATTTTCCTGGTTACCTTCAGTGCGGACATGCTGGCGCTTCTGATCTCGGCGCTCGTCCATTCCACGACGACTGCCATGACGGTCATGCCGTTCCTTCTGATCTTCCAGCTCGTTTTCTCCGGAGGACTGTTCTCACTTCCGGCCTGGACGGCCCCGATCACGAACCTTACCGTATCCCATTTCGGACTGGTATGCATCACGGCCCAGTCTGACTATAACAGCCTGCCCATGGCGTCGGCGTGGAACACACTGAGCAAGATGCGGAATACTCCGATCGAGGGGACCATCACGATGGGTGAAATGCTGGATCTCATGGGAGAGGATACCGCGGAGCGCAGCGACCTGATCCGGGATTTCCGGAATACGGATCTGAAGGAGATGGCCGACCAGCCGCTGACGGTGGGCGATGTGATCGACTATGCCGCGCAGGATCCGGGCCTGGAGACGGTCCGGGAGAAGGAATACGAGGGTACGATCACGATCGGGGAGATCATTGACATCTTCGGAGAGAATGAGGTAAAGCAGGCGGTTTCCAAACACTCGATGGCTGCCGGGCAGAATCCGGAATACGAGCGCTCCGGCCCGAACATCCTGGGCTGCTGGTTTACTCTGGCATGGTACGCTTTCCTGTATGCGGTACTTGCTGTGATAGCTCTGGAGAGTATAGACAAGGATAAGAGATAAGCCGGGGAGGTAAGCCGGGAAACCGGTCGGGTGGCATATGAAGAAGGAAGAAAGAACAAATGTGATGCGTGTGCTCGACGGGAAGAAGATCTCCTACGAGAGCCATATGTATAAGCCGGACGCCTCCATGAGCGGAGAAGAGATCGCAGGGATCCTCGGAGAAGACGCCAGGAAGGTGTTCAAGACCCTGGTCACGCAGGGGAAGAGCGGACAGTTCTATGTGTTCGTGATACCGGTGAATGCGGAGCTGGACCTTAAGAAGGCTGCGAAGGC
>CADCOU010000198.1 GCA_902803155.1 uncultured Lachnospiraceae bacterium
GGTTCAAAGATGACGGAAGGCATGCTCATGCCGTATCAGAAAGTCCTGAAAGATCACGAAAAGAAACCGGCCGGAAGGTAATTCTTAGAATGTATTAAAGAGTTCTGCCAGGGTATCCGCATTCTCTTCAAGCACTTTCAATACATACTGATCCCAGTGCCTTGCGTCTGACGAAGAACTGCCAAACACATAGTCTTCCTGACCATAGTCTATGACATCAAACCCGGGGGTCGCCTTGCCGGCTCCTGATGTCCTGTAGGCCGCTGCTCCGTCCAGCGTCATGTCAATTCCGTTCTCACTGTCATAGCTGATCCAGTCCGAAAGATCCGTTCCTGTCGCTTCCGCTGCAGTGCCATTCTCAGTCTGGCCGCTTGAACCTTCCTTCGTGATCTTGACTGCTCCTTCCACATACTCACCATACATCGTATCCACATAAAGTGCCAGAGAATCGCCGAAGATCTCGGACGGCACATGGCCGCCGTTCCACTGCCACTCAATCTCGGCGTCTGTCCCCGCGTTCAGCCACGCGATCTGCAGGTTCAGAGAGTTCAGCATGGAGATATCTCCTTCGGAAGCTCCCATCAGGATTCTCGTCCATTCGGGGCCGTCTGTTCCTTCCGCGCCGATGTAGTTAAGCGGGTCGTAAAGATCAACGATATTGTTTCCGTAAGCGTCTCCGGCCTGTACCTGCGCGATATCCTCCTGATAAGCATCCAGCATTTCTTCAAACGACGCATAATTCGCAGAATCTTTACTGCCGGTTGAGGACTGTGTCGTTCCGGAATCCGGAGTCCCGACCTCTTCCACTGCTCCTCCATTCATATCGGGAGGGCTGCCTGCCATATTGCCGTCAGGGCCTGCTCCGTCCGGAGCTTTCCCGCCGGGACGGCCGCCTGCATGATCATGATCACCTCCAGGAACCCCTCCTCCGGGTCCTCCCATCATGCCGTCTGATCCGCTTCCTGTACTTCCCTTGGCATACCATCCGTTGATATAAGCCTCCGCACGGTTTGCATCTGTCATTGCCGCAACTTCACTGTCGGAAAGAGCTTCTCCGTCACTATTAAACCAGGTCCAGTCCTCTGCATAAGAGAGCCTGTCGATATAATCCTGAAGGCTCTGTTCAAATTCCGCCAGGTAAAGATCCAGATATGAACCATAATAGCCGTTGGTATCCGCATGGCTGCTTTCATCATACTCAATGGTCAGTTCGATCGTATCGTCGGTGTCCCCGTCATCGTTCAGGTCAAAGCCCACCTTTTCTTCATCCACCGTTAACTCTTTTGCATTAATATAGTCCTTATACTCTTCCGCAAGGTACTGTGCCAGCTGCTTCTGGAAAACGGTGTTAAACCCGTAGTCCGTATCCAGGTAATATTCAAAAGCAAGCGCCATATCCGCTTCGGAAAGGGATGTGATCGCACTGTATGCCATGCATCCCCAGAGCCCGTCAGACAATTCCACTTCTTTACCGTCTATTGTGACTGTGGTGCAATAACTCCCGTCATCATTCTGATAAACGCCCACGGCGCCCTGTGAGATCTCATAGTCATAGAAATCCGGGTTCCCCCCGGTGGCTGCCAGCATCACGGCGTGAGCCCCTCCGCCGGATCCGCCGGTCGATACGAAATAGTCCACACTTCCGGGCAGATTTCCCAGCAAAATGTTATATTTTACGAACCGCACCGCATTCTTCTGGTCCACCAGACAGGACGGCGCATCCCCGGTATAGGTGCCGTCAGAAAGAGTACTTTGCTTTCCCCTGTTGCCGCAGGCAATATTGATATAACCTTCCGCGGCGTAAGCGGCAGAAGCCGTCTGGTTTGCCTGTGCGGAATAGCCTGCAGCGCCGGTGTTTATGATAACCGGAGCATCAGCTGCCGAATAGATCTGTCCGTTTGTGCTGGTGACCGAAGCATCATAATCAATCACAAGGTTTCCGGCAGCCGTACCGTTTGTCACATCTTCCGTACCGTCTCCGTCTGTATCCACACCCTTCACATAAGCACCCGGAACGCATACGGATACCCCCTGATAATCCGGAAGTTCCGCATTGGTAACTGCCGTTACCACAGCCATTGTCCAGGCGTTGGCTTCTTCGGAATACGTCCATTCCGGATTGATATTTGCAAGGTTCAGTGCCTCCTCAATACCTGCCTTATCTGAGGAATCTGCTGCCGCCCCGCTGATACACATTCCGGCTGTCAGGGATACGGTAAGCAGAAGTAATATTGCCCTGTTCCTGTGTTTTTGTTTTATCCTCATAACAAAACCTCCTTTACATCTTCTGATGAAGCAAGTGTAAAAGGGCCAGCTTGAAACAACCTTGAAGTTCAGTTTTCTCTTATATTAAGATGGATCCCGTAAACATAAACCTTCGTTATCGTGGAAATCAGCAGGGAATGATATAATCAGATATAAATAAAATTAGAAAAAGGATTTTGCGGAGGCTAAGTACTTAGATATGCTTGACATCTCAAAGCTCAGCAGGACCTATGATGTCCGCCGATTAAACGA
>CADCOU010000199.1 GCA_902803155.1 uncultured Lachnospiraceae bacterium
CAGACAGAGTCATCTATTCTGAGGCGGTGTGCTCATGAATTCCGGTTTTTTACCCATCTGCAGAAAAGATATGCTTGATATGGGACTAGACCGGGTGGACTTTGTCTATGTCTGCGGCGACGCGTATGTGGACCATCCGAGTTTCGGAAGCGCGATCATCTCCCGGGTGCTGACATCCCGCGGCTATTCTGTCGGCATGATCTGCCAGCCGGACTGGAAGGATCCGGAGAGCATCACCGAATTCGGAGAGCCGCGGCTCGGATTTCTCGTTTCTTCCGGAAACATGGACTCGATGGTCAACCATTACACCGTTTCCGGAAAACGGCGAAGCGAGGACGCCTACAGCCCGGGCGGGGCGGCCGGAAAGCGGCCTGACTACGCGGTCATCGTATACTGCAACCTGATCCGGCGGATCTATAAAAAGACTCCTGTCATAATCGGGGGAATCGAAGCAAGCCTCAGGCGGCTAGGGCATTACGACTACTGGTCTGACCGGGTGCGCCGATCGATCCTGCTGGATTCCGGGGCAGATCTGATCTCCTACGGCATGGGGGAACACAGCATCGTTGAGATCGCGGAAGCGCTCGGCAGCGGGCTTCCTGTCTCCGACATCACCTTTATCCGGGGGACTGTCTTCAAGACCAGAGATGTCTCTTACACGGAAGATGCCCTGAAGCTTCCGTCCTTCGAGGAAGTCAGAACAGATAAGAGAAAATACGCGGAAAGTTTCGCGATCCAGCATCGGAATACAGACCCGTTTCAGGCGAAGCGCCTGTACGAGACCTATGACAGAAGCCTGTTCGTCGTACAGAATCCCCCATCTCTTCCTCTGACACAGATGGAGATGGATGATATCTATGCCCTCCCCTACATGCGCGCATGGCATCCGGTGTATGACAGGGATGGCGGGATCCCGGCGCTTGGCGACATCAGGTTCAGCCTGACGAGCAACCGCGGTTGCTTCGGGGACTGTAACTTCTGTGCCCTCACCTTTCACGAAGGACGTATCGTGCAGGCAAGGAGCCAGGAGTCTATCCTGGAAGAAGCAAAACAATTCCTGAAGGAACCAGGCTTCAAGGGATATATCTACGATGTCGGGGGACCGACCGCGGAGTTCCGTGCACCTGCCTGCAGAGCCCAGCTGAAAAGAGGAGCGTGTCCGCACCGGAAATGCCTCTTCCCGGAACCTTGTCCGCACCTTGAGGTGGATCATTCCGATTATCTCAGACTGCTTCGGAGACTGCGTGAACTCCCCGGAGTAAAAAAAGTCTTTATCCGGTCCGGATTCCGGTTCGATTATCTGATGGCGGATAAAGACAGGACCTTCCTGAAGGAACTATGCGCGCATCACATCAGCGGGCAACTACGCGTCGCGCCTGAACATATATCAGAAGAAGTTCTCCGCAGGATGGGAAAGCCGAAAAATGAAGTGTACAACGCCTTCGTGAAGGAGTTCGAGCGGATCAACGCCAAAACCGGCAAGGAGCAGTATATCGTCCCCTACCTGATGTCCTCCCATCCGGGAAGCACCCTGAAAGACGCGATCGCGCTTGCGGAATACATCTGCAGGATGGGCTATATGCCGGAGCAGGTCCAGGACTTCTATCCGACGCCCGGCACAGTATCCACCTGTATGTATTATACCGGTCTGGATCCGACGACCATGGAGAAAGTCTATGTGGCGAAGGACCCACATGAAAAGGCCATGCAGAGGGCACTGATCCAGTACCGGGATCCGAAGAACTATGACCTGGTCAGGGAAGCGCTCCTCCGATGCCACCGGGAAGACCTGATCGGTTTCGGCCGGCAGTTCCTGATCCCGCCGAGGAAGATGGAGAGGCCTGTACATAAAAAAGGCCGCAGCGGCTCTGATGCAAAACCGCACAGAACCGGAAGCGGCCGCAATAACAGCAGCAGAAAGGCAGCATCAGACAGCCGGAAAGGCCGAAACCATAGAAAAACAGCCGGACGAAAGTGACCTGAATCACTTCGTCCGGCTGTTTTATCTTCCATCCATTTAATCTTCTGACGGGGCAAGTCCCCACTCATCCCACAGTTCCGGGATCAGGTTCTCAAGAGATCCGATCACCACAGTGCAGTCCTCGCGGACATTCTTCATGACGGTGACCATCTGATCCTTCGGGATCGCCACACAGCCGCCGGTATAAGGTTTCTGCGGTCCGAGGCAGTGCAGGAAGATGGCTGATCCGAGACCGGGCGTTCCCTCCTCGTTGTAACTGATATTCAGGCAGTACTGATACTGGTAGGTATAATCCACAATATGCTCGCTGTCTTCCGTATTGAGATCCGGCAGGTCTTTTATGCTGACCATCTGATTGTAATTATACCCTTCCCTCTGATCGCCGGACCAGTAATCATCATCATTGACCTGCTGATAGGGGATGGCACAGCCCGGATCTTCCGCTATACCGAAGGCATAATTAAAATGGAAGGTTCCTGTCGGCGTCTTTGCGTCACCCTCTTTTTCCTTATCCAGACCGTATTTTCCGATGTATCCCGGCGTTGTTATGATCTGCTTCCATACGCCGTTCTCATCCTTCTGATGCATGGAAATATAAGCCGTAGTCTGCCCGACACCCGCGACGACAAATAACTGCTCCGCCTCTGCAGCTTCCTCCAGATTCGAAACCCACTCGGGTGAGTCTTCCGCCTCTGACAGATCCACGGTTTCTGCTGCGCTGCCCATTGCCCATGCCATCACACAGCTGCCTGCAAGAATCACCGCCGCCAGTTTTCTGAAATTTCCTGCTTTTCTTCTCATAAAACCGCTCCTCATCTTTCTGAAAAAAAGTCTTTTTCATTTCCGACAGGAACTGCTGAAATTCCCGCCGGTATGTCTCATGCTGCCGATACCGGAACAGTATCCTCATTCTTCGATCCAGGGCGTCTGCCACTGGTACCGCTGCATATCCACATGCCCATCTGTAAACGTTACCCCTTCCGCCTCCAGAAGTTCGATCTGCCTGTTTCCTCCTCCAAAGGCGAATGCTTCAGAAACATTTCCGTCTTTCGTGACAACACGATGGCAGGGGATCGTACCGGGATCCGGATTCACATGGAGCGCATATCCTACCACCCGGGACCAGCGCCGGTTACCTGCCAGCGCAGCCACCTGCCCGTATGAGGCAACGTATCCCTCCGGGATCCGGCGGACCACTTCATAGATCCGCTCATAACTGTTCATTTGCCTCTCTCCCGTACTGTCAGGCATATTCAGAATCCCAGATGCTCATCTACCAGGATCACATGGATCCTGCCCGGGTGTTTGGAATAGCGGGTGATCAGGAACTGGCAGCAGATCGTATCCGGCGACTTGCAGTTCATGCAGGATCCGGTCTTCGCACATGGCGTATCCAGTCCGAAACGCTGTGCGTTGATCGGTGCAGCCGTCCCGCGCGCACGTTTCAGGGCACTGTCCGTATCCGGACATACCTTGTTCATTCCAACGATGAAGACAACCTTCTTCGGTCCCTGCGCGATCGCAGACACCCGGTTCGCATTCCCGTCGATATTGACAAGTACGCCGTCCTCCGACATGGCGTCCGCACTGGCAATGAAGACATCCGCATCGTATGCCTTCAGCATGGCAGCACGCTTGTCCGTCTCCTTGTCCCGGTCAATGAAGTTGTAGTTCCCGTCCTTCAGCGCCTGGGTCAGGCCGATCTCAGCGGAACTGGTGCATCCGCCCATCGTGACGCTGCTTCCTTCCGGGATCAGGTTCAGGGCAATCTGAAGCGCTTCTTCCTTCGTATGGGCATAATAACCGTCCATATTGCGGGATTTCAATCCTTTGATCACCTTTTCCGAAAGAAGATCATTTCTCTTAACAGTCATTGCGTTGTACATACTTTCACCTCTCTTATCTGCACAAGTTACAATGAATCAATTCATTATACTTCTTTCGCATTTCGATGGCTATAGTTTATCAAAAACATTGACACGGCAAAGCGTTGTGTGATATATAAAATAAGTCGTCTGAAGGACGGCTGTAGGGGATTGGTCAAATGGTATGATAGGGGTCTCCAAAACCTTTGGTGGGAGTTCGATTCTCTCATCCCCTGCTGAAAAGAAGCTGA
>CADCOU010000200.1 GCA_902803155.1 uncultured Lachnospiraceae bacterium
AAAACAGTCGGCGTGGCGGTATCGGATCCGCTCCGCCTGACGGCACAGGGTGTGGAGATCATTCGTAGGAAGAGTGAAAACAAGCTGAGGCAGACACTCGCCCGGATAGAACAGCTCGCATCCGAATATCAGGCCGAGGCGATCGTTCTCGGGTTTCCCCGCAACATGAATGCGACAATCGGAGAGAGAGCAAGGGCTGCCATCGAGTTCAAGGCGATGGTGGAGCGCCGTACTTCTCTGCCTGTCATCCTCTGGGATGAGAGGCTTACCACGGTTGCGGCGGACCGCGTTATGAACGAGACAGGGGTTCGTGACCATAAAGAGTATGTGGATGAGATCGCAGCAATGCTGATCCTGCAGGGGTACCTGGACCGGGTTAATGCCGGCCTTCCGGTACCGGAGGTAAAAATAAATGAAGAGTGATCTGACAAAGATAACACTGGAAGCGGGGCCGGAAGGTCAGGAAGTTGATTTCTATGTGCTTGAGCAGACCCGGATCGCAGGGCGGGACTATCTCCTTGTGACAGATGCGGAAGACGGGGACGGGGATGCCTATATCCTGGAGGATATCTCCCGGGACGGAGAGGCAGAGACCCTCTACGAATTCGTGGAAGACGATGCACAGCTGGATGCACTTTCCAAAGTATTTTCCCAGATGCTGGACGATATAGCTCTGGTTTAACTGATAATCTGAAATGCGGCAGCAGACTGCCGAAGCATTGTTTATGAAAGAGAGGATATTTTGAGCAATACAGAAAAACTGAAGATCATACCACTTGGCGGACTGGAAACCATCGGTATGAATATCACTGCATTCGAGTACGGGGATTCGATCCTGGTAGTCGACTGTGGTCTTGCGTTCCCGGAAGACGATATGTACGGGATCGATCTGGTCATTCCGGACATCACATATCTGCTGGAGAACGCGGACAGGGTAAAGGGATTTGTATTTACGCACGGTCATGAGGACCATATCGGTGCGCTTCCCTACATCCTGAAGCAGCTGAATGTTCCGATCTATGCCACAAAGCTTACCATGGGGCTGATCGAACTGAAGCTGGCAGAGCATGAACTGATGAAGACGACCAGAAGGAAGGTCGTACAGCCCGGGCAGACGATCAGCCTCGGACAGTTCCGTGTGGAGTTCATCAAAACCAATCATTCGATCCAGGATGCGGTAGCGCTGGCGATCTATTCGCCGGCCGGGACCGTCGTCCATACAGGTGATTTTAAAGTCGACTTTACCCCGGTGTTCGGCGATCCCATCGATCTGCAGAGGTTCTCTGAGATCGGAAGGAAAGGAGTTCTTGCGCTTCTGTGTGACTCCACAAATGCGGAGAGACCCGGATATACGCCTTCCGAGAGAACGGTCGGAGCGGCATTTGATACGATCTTCTCGGAACACAGGAATTCCAGGCTGATCATCGCTACCTTCGCGTCCAATGTGGACCGTGTACAGCAGATCATCGATACTGCTTACAAATACGGACGGAAGGTCATCGTGGAAGGACGTTCGATGGTGAATGTGATCTCCACTGCTGAGGAACTGGGCTACATCAGTATCCCGGAAAACACGCTGATCACGCTGGAAGAGATGAAGAATTATCCGGATGAGCAGCTGGTTCTGATCACGACCGGAAGCCAGGGTGAATCCATGGCTGCGCTATCACGCATGGCCGGAGGGATCCATAAGAAGGTCCAGATCAATCCGGGCGATACGATCGTGTTCTCTTCCCACCCGATCCCGGGAAATGAGAAGAATGTATCGAAGGTCATGAATGAACTGTACAGCAAAGGCGCAGAGGTCATCTTCCAGGACGCACATGTATCCGGACATCCGTGCCAGGAAGAGATCAAGCTGATGTATGCCCTGGTGAAACCGCGCTATGCGGTTCCGGTCCACGGTGAGTACCGCCACAGGGTCGCACAGTCGAAGATTGCCCGGATGCTGAATTATGATACCGATCATATCCGGATGCTTTCGAGCGGTGACGTTCTGGAATTGTCGGACGATCCGGATATACCGGCAGAAGTCACAGGTCATGTTCCATGCGGCGGGATCCTGGTTGACGGCCTCGGAGTCGGTGACGTCGGCAATATTGTTCTGAAAGACCGGCAGAGACTGGCTGAGGACGGCATCATTATCGTGGTATTGACTCTTGATCAGGACGGCAATCTGATCGCGGGACCGGACATTGTGTCGAGAGGGTTCGTCTATGTCCGCGAGTCGGAGGAACTGATGGAAGAGGCGCAGGAGATCGTCGATGAGGCTACATACGATGCAATAGACCGAAACGGCGCCGACTGGCCGAAGATCAAGAATGCGATCCGTGACGGGCTGAGCGATTTTCTCTGGAAACGGACCAAGAGAAATCCGATGATCCTTCCGATCCTGATGGACGCGGAGATGTGATCACCGGAGATTCTGAAATACCGGTCTGTCTTATATTTCAGTCGGAAACAGTATCAGTCTTGTACAGTGGAGTAGGAGAGACATCACAGGGGAAACGGTTAATGGATACAGGCATAAGACGAAGTGTCGATGAACTGCTCCGCAGTCTCAGAAGCAGCAGCGAGTACCGTGCGTTTGAAATCGCCCGGCGCAGACTGGATGCAGATCCGGGGAAGAGAAAAAGGGCGGATGAATTCCGGCGGAAAAACTTCCTGCTGCAGAATTCCGAGGATGGCGCTCATGCTGAGGCGCAGGAGAAAATGTTCCTGGAGAGAGAGGAACTGCACAGGGATCCGGTGATCGGGGCATATCTGGATGCGGAACTTGCTGTATGCAGGCTGCTGCGCCAGATCAATATCAGGCTGATGGATAGTGTTGACCTGGATCTTGATTCGATGGAGGACATCCTTTCATGATCTACAGTGACCGGCTGCGAACATTTCTGCATTCCCTGGAAAAACCTTCAGGACCGGAAGAACTCTGTTTTCCGGAACTTCGCAGACAGGCGGATGAAGACGGCGTTCCGATCATCCGGCAGGAAATGGAACAGTTTCTCCATGTTCTGCTGGAGCTGCAGAAACCAGGCTCTATCCTGGAGATCGGAACCGCGACCGGATACAGCGCCATGCGTATGGCATCCTTTACTCCGGAGCATGTCCGGATCACGACGATCGAGAACTATGCTCCGCGTATCCTGGAGGCGCGCAGGAACATAGAGAACAGTCCGTGGGCGGGCCGTATCCTCCTGCACGAGGGAGACGCCTGCGAAGTACTTGAAACGCTTGAGAGCGGCGCATATGATTTTGTGTTCATGGATGCGGCAAAGGCGCAGTATATCCGTTTCCTGCCGCAGGTACTCCGCATCATGAAAACCGGAGGACTTCTGGTTTCCGATAATGTACTGCAGGACGGCGTGATACTGGAATCACACTATGCGGTTGAGCGGAGAGACCGGACGATCCATGCCCGTATGCGGGAATACCTGCGTGTTCTCTGCCGGACAGAGGGACTGGTGACTTCAGTCGTTCCGATCGGCGACGGGGCTGCTGTCACGGTAAAGAAAACAGGAGATGAGGTATTATGCACAGACAAGGCGCAATTCCGGAACTGCTGATCCCGGCCTCCAGCCTGGAAGTTCTGAAGGTTGCGGTCCGCTACGGAGCGGACGCGGTCTATATCGGAGGAGAAGCGTTCTCTCTCAGGGCGAAGGCAAAGAATTTCAGTGCGCAGGAGATGCGGGAGGGGATCAGTTACGCGCATGCGCATGGCGTCAAAGTCTTTGTTACGGTCAATATCCTTGCGCACAATGAGGATCTCCTGGAAGCGGATGACTATCTCAGACTGCTCGGAGAACTGAAGCCTGACGCGCTTCTTGTGGCGGATCCGGGTATGTTCGTGCGCGCGCGGAAACTGTGTCCCGATATTCCCATCCATATTTCTACCCAGGCCAATAATGTGAATTATGAGACTTTCCTGTTCTGGCATTCGCTCGGAGCAGAGCGTGTGGTGTGCGGAAGAGAACTGAGTCTGAAGGAAATCTCGGAAATCAGAGCGCAGATCCCGGATGAGCTGGAGATCGAAGCGTTTGTTCACGGAGCCATGTGTATCTCTTATTCCGGGAGATGCCTTTTGTCAAATTTCCTGACCGGACGCGATGCAAACCACGGTGCGTGTACGCATCCCTGCAGGTGGCAGTATTCCGTGGATGAGGTTTCGGAATCGGACAGGATGTTTACGTACACCCGCCTCGGGGAGGAGCCGCGTTTCAGCATCGAGGAGGAAAGCCGGACCGGAGAACGGATGCCGGTAACGGAGACAGAGCGGGGTACATTTATCTTTAATTCCAAAGACCTGTGTATGATCGAACACATCCCGGACATGATCGAAGCCGGTATCGACAGCCTGAAGATCGAGGGCAGGATGAAGAACGCCCTGTATGTAGCGACGGTTGCAAGGACTTACCGCATTGCGCTGGATGATCTGGCCAGGGGACGGAACATCTATGAATCCCATATGGACTGGTATCATGAACAGATCAGGGACTGCACCTTCCGCCCGTTTACGACCGGCTTCTTCTACGGAAAACCCGGAACCGACGCACAGATATACGACAGCAATACCTACGAGAGAAATTACATTTACATCGGCTGTGTTCAGGGGATCAAACAGATCGATACATGTCAATATATCGAAATAGAACAGAAAAACAAATTCTCCGTGGGTGATGAGATAGAGGTGATGCGCCCCGACGGAGAGAATGCGGTGACGGTCGTGGATGAGATTCTGGATGAGAACGGCACGCCTGTGCAGAGTGCTCCGCATCCGCAGAAAAAGTTGTATCTGAAACTGCGGACAACGGCAGACATCTGTGATATATTGAGAAAACAGGGATGAATGAAACCGTTTTTCTGACTGTTTGAGCCGGAGGGCTCGGGAGAACGTTTATTATGTTGTCAATGGTGCTGTCGCTGATGGGTGGAATAGGCCTCTTCCTCTACGGAATGAGCCTTCTCTCTTCATCCCTTCAGCAGATTGCAGGAGGACGGCTGGAACAGACGCTGGAGAAACTGACCAGCAGCAGGCTGAAAGGATTCCTCCTGGGAACCGGCGTTACTGCGGTGATCCAGAGTTCCGGCGCAACGACCATCATGCTGGTCGGTTTTGTCAATGCCGGGATCATGAAAATCATACAGGCGATTCCTGTCATGATGGGTGCCAATATCGGTACCACCATGACGGCTCAGCTGCTCCGTCTCTCCGGGGGCGGCACTGCAGCGACGACCTGGACCGACCTGCTGAAACCGTCGACGCTGGCTCCGGCGATCGTGATGATCGGGGCTTTTGCCCTGCTCCTTCTCAAACGGAAAAAGTCAAAAGGTATAGCCAGTATCCTGGTCGGGTTCGGTATCCTGTTCATGGGCATGTCTGCCATGGAAGCGGCACTGGC
>CADCOU010000201.1 GCA_902803155.1 uncultured Lachnospiraceae bacterium
CTGGTCGACCGTCTCATAGAAAAGATCAACCGTCAGGATATACTTGCTCTTTGAAAGATTCAGGTAGAATGTGATCTCGCTCCGGGCCGATTGCGGATGCACCATATTTGCAATGGCGCCGATACGGTCCAGTGCATAGAAGCAGATAATTGCCTGGGGTGTGTTCGGCATGCAGATCGTGACGGCGTCTCCGGGACTGATTCCGGAGCGGTAAAAAGCGCGTGCGCACTGCTCGATCCGGTCAACAAATCTGCGATAGCTTGTTTTTCTGCCGTAAAATTCATAAGCGGGAAAGTTCGGATGGATCGCCGCGTTTTTCGCTACCATCTCGAACATGGTCACTTCGGGATATTCCAGATGATCCCTCTGTCTGTATGGTTCTGTCTGATTCATGCTGTCCTTCTCCGGGTCGTATTAGCGGAGCATCCGGCAGGCGCCTTACATCCGGCGGATAAGCCGGCGGCTGCAAATGCATGGATGCTGTCCACGGGTACTATCATAACAGAAGGAGGGGAACCTGTCATTATGAAGACAGGGAATGCTGACTTTAATGTACTTGACTTCCCTGTTCGTAATGAATAAGGTAAATACACGGAAAAAAGAGTCCGGGGAACCGGGAACGGAACAGACCGTTCTTCCGGTGGATTTGATAATATACGGAGGAAGAGATATGGCTGAGATAGGAATACTCGGCGCCGGTACCTGGGGCATGGCGCTGACCCGGATGCTTGCAAATGAAGGTCACAGGACGACGGTGTGGTCCGCTCTGCCGGAGGAGATCGAGACATATAGCAAAACGCGCAGGCAGCCCAATCTTCCCGGGATGGTCATCCCGGATTCGGTACGGTTTACAAAAGAGATAGCGGATGCATGCACGGGGAAGGATATTCTGCTGTTTGCTGTTCCTTCCGTATTTGTACGAGCGACAGCAAAAGCAGCGGCGCCTTTCATTCCGGAAGGCCAGATCATCGTGGACGTGGCGAAGGGGATAGAGCCGGAGACGCTGTTTACGATGACGCAGGTCATCGCGGATGCGATGGAGGGGAAGACCGTCCGTCTGGTAGCCTTGTCCGGACCGACGCATGCGGAGGAGGTGGCACAGGATCTCCCGACTACCATCGTAGCTGCGGGCAGAGATACGGAGGCGGCAAAAACCGTGCAGCAGATCTTCATGAATGATGTCATGCGGGTCTACACGAACGAGGATGTACTGGGTGTGGAGCTGTGCGGTGCGCTCAAGAATATTATTGCTCTGGCAAGCGGAGCGGCGCTCGGGCTGGGATACGGTGACAACACGAAGGCTGCACTGATCACCCGGGGCATGCATGAGATCACGCTGCTCGGAGTGGCAATGGGCTGCGATGAGCGGACATTTTACGGGCTCGCCGGCATAGGAGACCTGATCGTGACGGCTACCTCAGAACATTCCAGAAACAACCGCTGCGGACACCTGATCGGCGAGGGCATGAAGCCTGCGGACGCGGTCGTGAAGGTCGGTATGGTGGTAGAAGGTATCAACGCGATCCCTGCAGCGCTTCAGCTTAAGCAGAAATATGGGATAGAGATGCCGCTGGTAGACGCGATCGATGCCGTTGTGAATCATGATGCGGATCCGAAGAAGACGGTGCATGATCTGATGACCAGGGCTCCGCGGTCCGAACTGGATTACCGGAAGTCCTGACGCGCCGGACAGGTGGGATGAGAATGGCAACAAGGAGAACGTGATCTGTATGCATCCTGTTTTATCGATCGGTATCTATGTGATAATGGAGCTGCTCACGCTGCTGTTTGCGGCAGCGTGTCTGAAAGACAATGTGTGTCTTCCGAAGGGCAGCAGAATGCTGCGGACGGTATATGCAGCATCTGCGGCTGTCTTTCTGCTGCTCGGCATGACTCCCGTTCTGGGGGCAATGCTGCCGGACCGTTCCGTTAAGTTCACGCTGCAGGCAGCGGGAAATATCTGGCTTGGGTTCTTTATTTATTTCGGCGGGCTGCTGCTTATTCTGTTTATACTGGTCTGTATTCTGGACCTGATCCGGCATAAGAAAGAGAGAGGACGCCTCCGCCTGGGCATATTTGCGGTTTCCCTGCTGACCGGGATCGTCCTTCTCCTGTATGGCATGGCACACGCGCAGAATACCGTTCTGACATCTTATGAGATCAGTTCACAGAAAGAGACCGGGGAGCGGAAGGACCTGAAAGTCGTCCTGATCGCGGATCTGCACCTGAGTGTGAACTCGAATATTCCCCTGATCCGCAGAATGGTGGATACGATCAACGACCAGGACGCGGATGTCGTTCTGATCGGAGGGGATATCTTTACCAGCTCCTACAGAAGCCTGAAGCATCCGGAGAAATATGCCGCCATCCTGAGGGAGATAAAGGCCGGGGACGGCGTGTATGCGGTTTACGGAAACCATGATGTGGAAGAAGGCCTGTTCGGGGGATTTCCGGTCACGCCGATCTCCAAAGCGTTCCGCTCGAAGGAGATGGAGCAGTTCTTTGAGGACAGCGGATTTACGGTACTGTACGATGAGACAGTGACTGTCGCGGACGGAGCGGTGCAGATCACAGGACGGATCGACGGGGAGAAGGCCGGGGACGGAACGACCAATCGTAAGAACCCGTCTGAGGTTCTTGCCGGGATCGACCCGGAGAAGTATTCGATCGTACTTCAGCATGAACCGGTCGAATTTGCAAAGCTGAAGGAAAGCGGAGCGGATCTGGTGCTCTGCGGACATACCCATGCGGGACAGATCTTCCCCGGAAACCTGTTCACAAGGTTTTTCAATGAAAACGCATACGGATATAAGATCATCGCCGGCCTGGATACGGTCGTGACAGCCGGGATCGGCTATTACGGACCGCCCATGCGCGTGGGAACCAACAGTGAGATCACGGTTATAAACCTGCATCTTTCATAATCAGAACGATAAGGAGAGATCTCCGGTATGCAGACAGTATTTATCACAGGAGCGACATCAGGGATCGGAATGGAATTTGCACAGGCGTATGCCGCGCAGGGCTGCCGCCTGATCCTGGTCGGAAGAAGGGAAGACCGCCTGGAGAAGCTGAGAGCGGAAACCGGGACCGACTGCCGCCTGATCCGGGCAGATCTCGCGGAAGAGGAGCAGTGCAGGAAACTGCTTGAGGAGATCTCTGATGAACCGGTTGATATCTTTATCAACAACGCCGGATTCGGCACGGCCGGAAGCTTTCTTGAGACCGATATCGACAAAGAGACCGCGATGATCCGTGTAAATGATGCGGCCATGCACATCCTGTTCAAGGGCGTCCTGCAGAAAATGCAGGCGCGGGGACACGGAACGATCCTGAACGTTGCATCCTCTGCAGGCCTGCTTCCGGGCGGACCATACATGGCGGCATACTATGCGTCCAAGGCTTATGTGGTTTCCCTGACAAGGGCAGTGGCGGAGGAGCTCAGGGAGAAGGGAAGCCCGGTATATGTATGCGCACTGTGCCCCGGCCCGGTCAACACGGAGTTTAACGAGCATGCGGATGTGGAGTTTGCTCTTAAGGGCATCTCTGCAAAGCGGTGCGTCTCGGAATGTCTGTCTGCCATGAAGAGGCGAAGGATCATAATCGTTCCGACGTTTCTGATGAAGGCTGCCGTATTCTTTCAGCATTTTGTTCCGGAACCTGTGCTGATACGCATGGTTGCCGGACAGCAGAAAAAGAAGATCCGCCCCCGCTGAGGGATGGATCTTTTTTATTGTCCGTCTGGGAAACGGGAACACGCTGCAGTACCGGAATCTGCGGTTGACTTTACAGGGAAATGCGGAGATAATAGGGAATGTGCTTTATCATTGTAAAGCGGTGACAAAGCAATGCTTTAAACTGAGGAGGAGCGAGTATGAAAAGAAGCAATGGAAAAAGGAGAGCCCTGGCGCTGCCGGTTCTGACACTGCTGCCGGTCCTGTGCATGGCTGTTCCTGTGTGGGCAGAAGATGCCGGAGAGACGATCGCGAATACGTCGCGTTATTACAATACGTTCTGGGCACTGGTCCCGTCCCTGATCGCCATTATCCTGGCGCTGATCACAAAAGAGGTTTATTCTTCTCTGTTCATCGGAATCGTGTTCGGAGCCGTTCTCGCAGCGAACGGAAACTTTGAGAAGACGCTGAACACGATCTTTACGGACGGCATCGTCGCATCGGTTGCGGATTCCTACAACGTAGGCATCCTGATCTTTCTGATCATTCTCGGAGCGATCGTTGCCATGATGAATAAAGCCGGCGGTTCGGCTGCATTCGGAGTCTGGGCAAGGGATCACATCAAGACGAGAAGAGGCGCGCAGTTTGCCACGACGCTTCTCGGCTGCCTGATCTTTATCGACGACTATTTCAACTGTCTGACAGTCGGTTCCGTCATGAGACCGGTCACAGACCGTCACAAGATCTCAAGGGCAAAGCTGGCGTACCTGATCGACGCGACGGCGGCGCCGGTCTGTATTATCGCGCCGATCTCGTCCTGGGCGGCAGCGGTTTCCGGATTCGTGGAGGACGGAAGCGGACTTGCACTGTTTATCCGCACGATCCCGTATAATTTCTATGCGCTGCTTACGATCGTTATGATGCTGACGCTGACGGCCAAGGATATTGAATTCGGACCGATGGCAAAGTATGAGAAGAACGCGAAGAAAGGGGACCTGTTCTCCGGAGCGAATCCCTACGCGAATGTGAAAGATGATGTACCGGAAGGGAAGGGCAGGGTCCTTGATCTTGTACTGCCGGTCGTAGTGCTTGTAGCCTGCTGTGTGATCGGTATGATCTATACCGGCGGTTTCTTCAGCGGTGCGGACTTTATCACGGCGTTCTCCGATTCCGACGCTTCGGTAGGACTGATGCTCGGATCCGCGTTCGGACTTCTGTTTGCAATCATCTATTATGTGGTACGCAAGTCATTCAGTTTCCGTGAAGCTATGAGCTGTATTCCGGAAGGCTTCAAGGCGATGGTTCCGGCGATCATGATTCTGGTCTTCGCATGGTCTCTGAACAGCATCACATCTTATCTCGGAGCAAAGGTATATGTGGCGGGTCTGATCGAGAATTCTGCCAGCGGACTGCAGATGTTCCTGCCGGCGGTCATCTTCCTGATTGCATGCGGACTCAGCTTTGCGACCGGTACCAGCTGGGGTACGTTCGGTATCCTGATCCCGATCGTTCTGAAAGCGTTCCCGTGGTCAGCAGGCAATCCGATCTCCATCGTCTGCGTCGCGGCCTGCATGGCAGGCGCTGTCTGCGGCGATCACTGCAGCCCGATCTCCGATACAACGATCATGTCGTCTGCCGGCGCCCAGTGCGAGCATGTGAACCATGTCTCCACACAGCTGCCGTATGCGATGACGGCGGCGGCCGTGTCTGCGGTCGGATATCTGCTTGCCGGCATCTTCGCTGTAAAGAATATTCCTGCGGTGATTGCCCTTCCGTTCTCCATACTGCTCATGATTATTGTAGCGATGGCGCTGGGAAGAAAGACCGAAGGAGAAGCGGAGTCGGAAGCTTAAGATTACATAACCGACGCGTTCCCGCCCTGACAGGCGGAGGGAATGCCCGCACCGGAGTATTCGGAAAAAGCTTCGGGGCATTTACGAACAGCATAATATAAGAACAGACTTCTGCAGGAGGTGCGATCGCACCTCCTGCGTTTTTTCCTCCTGCCTGACTGTTCGTGCTTGCAATTCTGCAGATGTGTGGTATGATGGTCATATTCCGATGCGCAACATATCATTTCTATTAATCCTGCAACATATCTTATGTGATGTTTGCCGCAGTTCTTACGATCTCCGTCTGTACGGCACTTTTATTATCTGTTTTTCAAAAGGTCCTGTCTTATGGTATCTGTCTCTGCCCTGGCGACCCTGACACTGTTTATATTTACTGCCGTTTGCGCGGTTTCCGACTGTCTCAGCGGAAGGATCTCCAATCCGCTGATCCTCTGCGGCGCCGCCTGTGCACTGGTTTCCCGGGCCGGAGTCTTTCTGGAGCACGAACTGGCGGATGGGATATCTTCTTCGGTGAATTCTCTGCTGCTGCGCGTTTTTATTCAGATTGTTGATGCGGCCGCGGGGTTTCTGGTTCCGTATCTTCTGCTTGGTGTTCTTGTATTGCTGAGGATGCTGGGAGGAGGAGATGTGAAGCTGCTTTCCGTGATCGGCATGCAGCTGGGGTTCAGGGGCTGTGTGAAGATGATCTGGTATTCCTTTCTTGCGGCAGCGCTGGTATCGGTGCTGATTGTTCTTCAGAGACGGAATCTGGTCGAACGGATGAGGTACCTGGGGAAATATGTCAGCGGCATCGCGGCGACCGGCAGAGTGCGGCCGTACAGAAATCTGCCGGAAGAGACCGGAACAGGCGGTGCGGCGGTAAGGAAAAAGAGCAGCGGTGAATTCGCGTTTGCAGTACCGGTTCTGCTGGCGGCAGCAGGATATCTGGCAGAGCAGCTGCTGAGACAAGGCGCGTGAAAGCAGACTTCTCAGGAGAAGTAACATTCGTTGGAATTGAAAAAAGAACATTCAGAAAGGAGAGGAAAAGCTGTGAAGAAGAAAATATTCGCAATCTGTGACCTGGAGGAGGCATATGTTGTGAGACTTGCGGATTATCTGAATACAAAAGGGCTGATGCCATATCAGGTGCTTGCCTTTACGAACCTTGACAGTCTGGGACAATATGCCGAAGACAATGAGATCGAGATCCTGCTGATCTCGTCCGATGCGATGACGGACAGAGTGAAAGCGATGCGTGTAAAGAGGGTCATCATCCTTGCAGACGGAGAGGAACCCGGACTGGACCGGGAACAGCCGGTCATCAGCAAGTATCAGGATTCGGAAAGTATTGCCAGGCAGGTTATGCATTATGCCGGCGAATCTGCGCTGCAGGAGATACCGGAACACTGCCGTATCCTGGGAGTCTGGTCTCCTGTAGGCCGCTGCGGCAAGACACTGTTTGCGCTGACACTGGCAGCGCTTGCAGCCGAAGAAGGAAGAACGCTATACCTCAGTATGGAAGGATACAGCGGATTTGAACCTCTGCTTAGAACGTCTTACCGGGCGGATACTGCAGATCTGCTGTATGCGTCAAAAGACCGTACACAGAATCTGGCTGTGGCGCTGGATGCGTCCGTACAGTCATACGGGAACCTCGACATCCTTCCGCCGGCGTTTTTCCCGGAGGATGTCAGGGATATCGGTAGCAGGGAGTGGATGGATTTTATCGCGGATATTGCCGCAGCAGGAGACTACCGGACCATCGTACTGGATATCGGATCACAGCAGCAGGATGTGATGGAACTGCTTGATAAATGTGAAAAGTGTTATCTGCCGGTCCTGTCAGACCCTGTGTCGCGGGCGAAAATCAGTCAGTTTGAAAAGAATATGGAAGCACTGGACAGACAGGATCTCCTCACGGCGATGATCCGGATCTATCTACCGGAGGTGACGATCCGAAGCGCAGGAGCTGCGCTTCTGGACGATCTGGTCTGCGGAAAGATGGGGCAGTTTGCGGGACGACTGCTGGAAGAGGCGGCAGAGACAGCGGCTGCGTAAACAGCCGGAGGCGCCGGAGCTCAATCCGTGATCAGATCCATGATAATATCGATCGCGTTGATCTGGGAACTTTTTTCCATTGCCGCGATGTAGGAATCTCTGTTCAGGCAGAGCTTCCGAAGCGATTCCAGAAGGCTCTGCGGCGTAAGCTGTTCTTCCTGAAGCACCATACTGAAGCCCTGCTTTTCATAGGACCCGGCGTTCAGGATCTGATCCCCGCGGCTGGCAGAGGCAGAGAGCGGGATCAGGAGATTCGGCTTGTTCAGGGCAAGCAGCTCGCAGATGGAGTTCGCCCCGGCGCGCGAGAGGACAAGGTCGCAGAGCGCAAAGAGATGCTTGAGCTCATCTTCCACATATTCAAACTGCGCATACCCTTCCCGGCCCTCGAGGGAAGGCTCCAGATGTCCCTTTCCGCACAGATGGATGACCCGGAATTCCTTCAACAACTCATCGAGAATACTGCGAAGGGTATCGTTGATCACAACGGATCCCAGACTGCCGCCTGTCACAAGCAGGGTCGGCCTGCTGTCCTCGCTCCAGTGAAGAAATTCGAGAGCTTTCTTCCGGTTTCCGGACAAGAGATCCATACGGATGGGAGAACCGGACAGTACAGCCTTATCCGCCGGCAGATACTTAAGTGTCTCCGGAAAAGAACAGCACACCTTGTCTGCGGCCGGGATCGCCAGACGATTGGCAAGCCCCGGAGTCATATCGGATTCATGGATGATCGTGCGGATATGGAGCCTGGAAGCAGCGCGCACGACAGGAACGCTCACGAATCCGCCTTTCGAGAACAGGACATCCGGTTTGATCTGCCTCAGGATCCTTCGTGCCTGTCCGTAGCCGCGGATGACCCGGAAAGGATCCGTAAAGTTCTTCCAGTCAAAGTACCGGCGCAGTTTGCCGGATGAGATTCCGTAGTAAGGGATGTTCCTCTCCCGGATCAGTTTCTCCTCGATACCGTTTCGCGAGCCGATATAGTAGATTTCATATCCTGCCTGTTTCAGAAAGGGAAGCAGCGCAATATTCGGTGTAACATGACCGGCAGTTCCGCCGCCGGTCAGGACTATTTTCTTTGCCATAGTGTTCCATTCTCCGCGAAGTCTGCGTGTGAATCATATACAATCAAGATGTATCTTACGCAATTTTCGATAAAGTGTCAAAATACAATGAATAACAGCAGAACCTCAGGTTCTGCTGTTATTCATTCGCGGGGCTTGCAAGAAGGGAGTAATCCCTCAGTCTCACCCGCATCTTCAGATAACGCCACATCTTGACCGGATCAGCGAAAAAATGTCTGGCCTGGAATCCGTACAGGAATGAGAAATAGATTCTGTGATTGATGCACCACTCACCGATCTCTTCGCTGGTAAACGGATTCTTTTTCATGGACCGGTTCAGCATACGGAAAGCCAGGGCATCTTTTTCTGAGTACTCCGCAGCAACGATCGGATAATCCAGGCCTTCGATGTAAAAATGTAATCCTCTCAGCCCCTCTTCGCGGAATCCAAGGACTTTGCCGGCAGTTTCCATGATCCTCCTTTCACGGAGATCATGCACGGACCAACCGCCTCCCACCCGGTATTCGGAGTCGATGCACGTCCGTTTTCAAAATGATTTTTCGCACAATTGAAGTATAGCATTGAATTGTCAGAATAGTCAAAAAACGGCCGCAAAAAATCAAAAATCTCTGAAATCACCAAAACAGGCAGAAAAAACGGTCATTTTGCCAGATGAAATGATCACAGGTCGTAATACAGCGCGAATTCCGCCGGGTTCGGGGTCTGGTGGACGAGCCGGTGATCATTGCGCTTGGTTTTGATGTGCTGTTCGATCAGGCGCTCCGGGAATACGCCGCCGGCTGTCAGATAATCATGATCATTTTCGAGGGCATCCAGCGCATCGGAGAGACTGGTCGGCAGACCTGTCAGTTTTGCCTTTTCTTCTTCCGGGAGATTGTACAGATTAAAATCATACGGACCCCATCCTGCTGCGTGGGGATCGATCTGTTTCTGTATCCCGTCGAGTCCTGCCATCAGGATGGCGGCACAGGCGTAATACGGATTGCAGGTTGCGTCCGGATTGCGCAGTTCGAAACGCTTCACATCGGGGGACTTGGCGTACGCGGGGATGCGGATGACCGCGCTGCGGTTTGCCATGGCGTAGCCGATGGTGACAGGTGCTTCATACCCCGGTACCAGCCGCTTGTAGGAGTTGGTGGACGGGTTGGTGATCGCGCAGAGAGACCTGGCATGGGACAGCAGCCCGCCGATAAACCACATGGCCTCAGAACTCAGCTGTGCGTAGTTGTTCTCATCGTAGAAAACCGGCTTTCCGTCTTTACGGAGCAGCATATGGATATGCATGCCGCTGCCGGCTTCTCCGGCGACCGGCTTCGGCATCAGTGTCGCTGTACAGCCGTTTCTGGCGGCTTCGTTTTTAATGATATATTTTGCAGACAGGGTGTTATCCGCGAGGGTCAGCATATCGCCGAGCTGGACTTCGATCTCCATCTGTCCGCATCCGCCGACTTCGTGGTGGTGATACTTCACGTCGATGCCCCAGTCCTTCATGTTCAGGCACATCTTGCTGCGCAGATCATTCATGATGTCCATCGGGAGCGCCATGTGATAGCCGCAGCCGTTGCGGATCTGGTAGCCGTTGTTGTTGCTTTCGCTGTTTGTCTCCCACTCTGCCTGGCGCGTGTGAATGGAGAATCCGCAGTTATACGGTTTTGTGGAATAGGTGATCTGATCGAAGATATAGAATTCATACTCCGGGCCGATCAGCATCTCATCTGCGATGCCGAGTTCCTTCATATAGGAAAGCGCGCGTTTGGCAACATTCCGGGGATACTGGTCAAACGGGCGGTTCTCCGGAAGATCGATCACCATAACATCGCCGATCATGGAAAGTGTCTTAACGGATGTGTAGGTATCGATCACTGCAGAATCCAGGACCGGAACGAAAACCATGTCGCTGTTCTCGACCGGTGCGTATCCGTAATTGGAACCATCAAAGCCGATCCCGCTGATCATGGTATCTTCCGTCAGGCGCTCGGCCGGAATCGTGAGATGACGCCATCTTCCATCGATATCCGTCAGTTTGAAATCGATCATCCGGATATCATTGTCTCTGCATAGTTTCTGTACGTCTTTCAAACTCTTTGCCATAATGGATCCTTTCTGCAGCAGGGGTTTTATACGAGAGTATCCTTTGCTTATTTAAATGCACAAATCAGAAAGATTATAAAGCGAAAGCAGGAACGCAGCAATATAAAATTGACAGAATAAAACACATACTGTATCATGGCATCGTTGCATCACTGCAATGCGCTAAAGTGACGCAAACATCAGGCCGCCTGTTTCTGCAGGCGCCGGGAAGGAAGCCGCAGAGATCATGGGATCCGGAAAGAGTAAAAAGATGGTCAAAAGCATGCAGTATAAGATGCTTTCACTGATCTGCTTTGTCCTGATCATTGTATTCTGGTGTATCGCTTCCTATGGTCATCTGGTGCAGGAGGTATTTCTCCCGTCTCCGACGGCGGTCATTTCGAAGCTGCTGAGCATGGCGAAGGACGGTTCGCTCTGGGCAAACTGCAGGGAATCCATCGCACGAGTGATGATCGGATGGATCTGGTCGGTTATCGTAGCGCTCCCGATGGGCATGCTGATGGCGAATTCGAAACGGTTCAGTGCTTTCGTACAGCCGATCATTGAATTTGCCCGCTATCTTCCGGTTGTTGCGCTGGTTCCCCTGACACTCCTGTATCTGGGGATCGAGGAGACACAGAAGTACACGATCATTTTTCTGGGTACTTTTTTCCAGCTTGTACTGATGGTGGCAGACACCGTGTCAAACGTGGACGCCAACATGATCAATGCCGCAAAGACGCTGGGGGCGAAGCGCTTTCAGATTTATAAGGAAGTGATCTTCCCGGCTGCGCTGCCGGGGCTGATTGATGACTTCCGCCTGACGATCGGGTGGGCATGGACGTATCTGGTTGTCGCAGAGATGGTTGCTGCCAGCAACGGGCTGGGATTCATGATCCTGCGGTCGCAGAGGTATCTGGCGACGGATACGATCTTTGCCGGGCTGATCATGATCGGCCTGATCGGTCTTGTCACGGACTGGATCTTCCGCATCATCAGCAGGATCGCGGCACCATGGCAGGAACGGCTCGGAGACAGTAGATAAACGATATGCGGCGGAGATAAAATAGCTGTGAAGAAACTGACGGAAGAGGAAAACGGAGGCCGTGCGGTCCGGCTGCAGGTGCGGGATCTCGGAAAAGTGTTCGGAGAAGGAGACCAGTCGGTCACTGCCCTCCGGGATGTAAACCTGGAGATCCGGGAATCCGAATTTGTTATGATCGTCGGACCGTCCGGATGCGGTAAGACCACGCTGATCAATATCATAGGCGGACTGGAGAAGCAGACCTCGGGGGAGGTGCTGCTGGACGGGAAACCGATCAGCGGAGCAGGCGCGGACCGGGGCATGGTATTCCAGGGATACAGTCTGTTCCCCTGGCTGACTGTGCAGAAGAATGTTGAGTTCGGCCTGAAAATGAAAGGCATCCCCGCTCCGCACCGGGAAAGCGCCGCAAAGAAATATATCCGCCTGGTCGGTCTGGACGGTTTTGAGAACGCGCTTCCCAAACAGCTTTCGGGCGGTATGAAACAGAGAGTTGCCATCGCCAGAACGCTGGCAAATGAGCCGGAGATCCTGCTCATGGACGAACCGTTCGGGGCGCTGGATGCGCAGACCAGGGTCGTGATGCAGGAGCTGCTTGCGAATATCCGCAGGAAGACGAATACGACGATACTGTTTATCACACATGATATTGACGAGGCAGTCCTCCTGGGAGACAGAGTATATGTAATGAGCCGCCGTCCGGGGTCTGTGCGTGCTGTGCTGGACGTGGAGCTTCCGGGGGAACGCAGTCACAATTCCCTGGTGCTTCCGGAATTTCTCAGGATCAAGAAGCAGATCATGGACATGCTCTGGCAGGAGAGCAATGACGCAGCCATGGACAGGTAGAGTAAAAAAGTCCTGCGTGTTACGGACCGTCTTTCGGGGCATATCGACCGGACATCGGACCGCAGGCATGAAACATATCCAAAAGAGGAGGTTTATCTATGAAAAAGAATCTGAGGAAAGCAGTTCTTCCGGCAGTGATGTCCGCAGCGCTCATGCTCGGTGCGTTCAGTGCGCCGGCGGCAGAAAAGGAAGACGTCACCATGGCGTTCTGCACGTGGACCGGATACGCGCCGATGTTTATCGCGCAGGAGAAGGGATACTTCGATGATGCCGGCATCAACATGAACATCGAGATCATCGAGGACGAGTCGACCTATGCGGCTCTTCTGGTACAGGGAAGCGTCCAGTTCCTTGCAACTGCGCAGGACCCGAACATCAAGATGTTTGCGAACGGCGCTCCGAGCCGTTTCGTCCTGACCATGGATGCGTCGTGCGGGGCAGACGGACTGGTGACGACAGCAGACATCGAGAGCCTGGATGATCTGGCCGGAAAGACGCTCGCGCTCGATACGGCAGCGTCTTCCTACTATTTCTTCCTGACGGCGCTGGAAGATGCGAGCAGTCTCACGGAAGAGGATATCACGCTGGCGGAGATGTCTGATACGACAGAAGCTGGTCTTGCGTTTATGAGCGGACAGGTCGACGCGGCAATCATGTGGGAGCCGGAACTGTCGGAAGCGCTGGATACGGTAGAAGGCGCGCATGCACTGGTCACCAGTGCAGATTATCCGGAGACGATCCTGGATTCCCTGGTTGTGAACACCTCATATGCGGAGGAACATCCGGAGATCGTGGAGGCAGTCGCGGATGCATGGTATAAAGCGGTCGACTTTATGAATGAGAATCCGGAGGAAGCTTATGAGATGATGGCGTCCGGCTTTGAAGAGGTCACTGCAGAGGATATTGCCGGAGACGTTGAGGGACTGGAGTTCTTCGGAAGAGAGGACAATGAGAAGCTGAATGACAGCGCCACCGAGCGTTCCATCAAAGCGATCAGCCAGGATATGGCTGATTTCTGGATGGAGAAGGGCGAGTGTGACACCAATGATCTGACGGAATTCTTCTCACTCCTGGGATGATTCCCCGGCACCCCACACGACCGTCCGGCGGAGACCGGGCCTGCATCGAAGGAAGCAAAGCCTGAAACTGACACTGATGTTGGGACAGGCCTGCTGACTGAAGAGGCGGAGGTCGTTCTCAGCGAGAAATCATGACATCGCAGGGATATCTTTCGGAAGAAAGGTATCCCTGTTTTTCGTTCTGCCTGTTAATTATGCCTTTCCGCGGAGAGTGTGATAGAATAACTAACAGCAAACTTAAAGCAGTGGAGAGATCAGGATATGAGAGCTGATTATAAAACCGAAACAATGGATCCGTCCGGATTTGTTCTTCTGGCGGATTATGTGCCGAATATCATACAGGAGATCCGGTATTACTCGACTTACAATTTCATCGGCGAGCGGATCGACGGATATGAGGAGCCCTGCGCACTGCTGACGAAGGAAGCCGCAAGAGCGCTGAAGTCCGTCAGTAATGAACTGTTCGTGCAGGGATACCGGCTGAAGGTATTTGACGCCTACCGGCCTGCCCGTGCGGTAAAACACTTTGTCCTGTGGGGGATCGAGGATCAGGACATACGCATGAAACCGTACTTTTATCCGGATCTGGAAAAGCAGGAGCTCTTTTCGAAGGGATATATTGCCAGACTGTCCAGTCACAGCAGGGGAAGTGCCGTAGACCTGACGCTTCTGGATATGCAGTCAGGAAAAGAACTGGATATGGGCAGCCCGTTTGATCTGTTCAGTGAGATCTCTCACCCGGACTGCCGCGGCATCACGGAAGAGCAGTATGAAAACCGCATGATCCTCCGGAGGGCCATGCTGCGCAGCGGCTTTGCGCCGATCGACTGCGAGTGGTGGCATTTTTACCTGAAGAATGAACCATATCCGGAAACCTATTTTGAATTTCCGGTATCGGCGGAATATCTGAAAAGATGATCTGAGACGAAGATCAAAAGACACAGAAGACGGAATAAAGATCGGATCAAGAGGAAACGGTTATGGCGGTAAGCGGATATACATGGTATTTTTCCTGGGAAGTCGCACTGATAGAATGGCTGCAGGCACATATCACAGGAGCGGCATTATCGGTTGTGTCATTCTTATCCGTATTCGGGGAAGAAATGTTCATGATCCTGGCACTGGGATTCCTGTACTGGGGATGGAATAAACAGCTTGGCAAAAAAGTCGGTCTTGCGGTACTGACCGGGTGTGTGTGGAACCCCATGATCAAATGCGTCGTACTCCGCCGCCGGCCGTATTTTGACAATGAAGGGATCCGTATCCTCCGGGTAGTACAGCCGGAGGCTGATATCTATGATATAGCGGCTCAGGGGTTCTCATTCCCGAGCGGACATTCCACCAATGCGGTTGCACTGTTCGGATCTCTGGCTTTACGCTGCAGGCGCAGATGGCTGACTGTCCTTGCCATAGTGATTCCGCTTCTGACGGGCTTTTCCAGGGTTGTGACAGGCGCGCATTATCCGACGGATGTGCTTGCCGGATGGGCGCTCGGCGCGGTGGTCGTGTTTCTGATCCCGGTGCTTGAAAATAAGATCCCGAACCGGGCAGCATTCTATGCCCTTCTGCTGGCGACTGCCGTTCCCGGCATGTTTTACTGCAGGAGCGAGGACTATTTTACAGCCTTCGGGCTTCTGGCCGGTTTTATGGCTGGCACGTTTCTGGAGGAGAAATATGTCAATTTTGAAAATACCGGGAACCTGCTGCGGATCATTCTCCGGATTGCCGGAGGGGTCGCTCTGTATATTGTCCTGAACAAGGTACTGAAACTTCCGTTTTCCGAAGAGTTCCTGGACAGTGGCAGCATGGGAGCGCTTCTTGTCCGGACCGCGCGCTATATGATCATTGCGGTTGTGGCGTTTGGCGTTTATCCGATGCTGTTCCGGAAGGACGCAAAGAAGGTACCGGAGACCGAACTGCTGTAATCGGTAACATTTGAGTAACAAATTAATAAAAATTTCAGGTGAGAAATGTAAAGTTTTGTGGTAAACTATTAAGAAGTGTAGAGGGGGAGATCTGCGAAAAGGGGTTGATCATATTGAAAACACTTCGATTATCCATTCTTTTATCTGTGATGCTGCTGATCGGTTCGGCAGTGTCATGCTGCGCTGCCGGCGTAGAGGATCCGGTCACCAGAAAGGCCGCGAAGTTCGGCTCGGTCGAGGTATCGGGTACAGATTCGGCTGCCAGACAGGTCCGGGGATCCTCACACGGGAAAAGGGTAAGTCTTTCTGCCTGGGGTCTGGACGGGGCGCTGGATTATGTGCACGGCATGTACTATATGGCTGTCCTGAAAAGAACGTATACGGCATCATCAGCAGACTCCGTCAAATCCAAAGTCAAAGTGAAAAAGGGTGAGCAGGTCGTTGTCCTGTATTACCCCAGCCGGAACGGGAAAGCGGTCTGCCGGTTAAAAAGCAGGCGGTCCGTGTGGATTCCGGTCAGTAAATTGAAGGTGCAGTATTATCTTTATAATGCTTCATCGGCGTATACGGACGCTCAGATCGAAGAGTGGGTTGCGTCAAACCGTATCACAAGCAAGACCAAATATATGTTTGTCGCGTCAAAGTATAATCAGCACGGCTGGATCCTGACGAAAGTTTCAGGAAAATGGGTTTGCAAATACGTCCTGAATATTTCCACAGGAGCATATACAAATAATCAGCATCCCAATGACTGCTATCCTCTGAATCAGTGTTCGATCCAGACTCACTACGTCAATAAAAAAAAGATCGGGCGGGGGATCAGTTATGCGGGAAAAACCGGAGGAAACCAGATCCATTACGGTGCAAAAGTGCTGTTTCCGTCAACACATGGCTGCATCGCGATGAAACACAGGGATTATAATTTTGTTTACTGGTATCTGCCGTATAAGACACGTGTTGTTTTGTTCTGAGGGTAGTTTGGTCAGGGGAGACCGGTTAAAGGAAAAGGGGAAGAAGACATGAAGACAAAGAAACACAGAAAAATACTGATCATAATGCTGGCTGCAGCTTTAGCGTGTACATCCGTGTGCATTGCACAGGAGACGGCCGGCGCTATCCAGAGTGCAGAGGACGGCGGATCGGGGGAGACGCCGGCACCGCAGCCGGAGACACCCGCGCCGCAGCCGGAAACACCTGCGCCGGAACCGCCCGCGCCGCAGCCGGAAACACCTGCGCCGGAACCACCCGCGCCGGAACCGCCCGCGCCGGAACCGCC
>CADCOU010000202.1 GCA_902803155.1 uncultured Lachnospiraceae bacterium
CCGAATACTTTCTTTTCCATCATACTGTTTCCTCTCCCGGATACGCCTTCCGTCAGTATTGTCTCGCTTCGGCCCTGTACTTCAGCACCTCGTCTGCAGCTTCGCGCACGCTCGCGCTCTCTGACTCCATGGCCATGCCCACGTTCCACCAGGCGCCGTAGCCGTCCGTCATGGTCTTCGGAAGGACCTTCAGGTCAAACAGGCAGGCGACTGTCTGCTTCTTGGAATCCCTGAGAGCCTCCGCCAGCTCTTCCACAGAACGGCAGGTATAGGACTTCATCCCGTATGCTTCGCCGATCTTTGCGTAATCCATGGGGATCAGGCTGCCGCAGGGCTTCTTCCCGTCCGTGTAGCGGAACTCCGTCGCCAGGGATCCGATGCCGTGGGTCATTTCCAGGTTGTTGATGCAGCCGAATCCGCAGTTGTCAAAGACGAGGATATTCGTCTTGACTCTTTCCTGCATGATGGTTCCCAGCTCGCTGCTGAGCATCTGGAACCCTGCGTCGCCGACCACGGTATACTCTTCGCAGTCCGGCTGTGCCATCTTCACGCCCATCGAAGCGCCGATCTCGTAGCCCATGCAGGAATAGCCGTACTCCACATGATATCCGCCGCGCTTGTCCGTCTTCCAGACACGCTGCAGGTCGCTGGGGAGGGAGCCTCCGGCGCAGACGACGTTGTCCTCCGGTTCCATCACCGCGCGAAGCGTTGCAAGTGCAGCCGTCTGCGTCAGGGAGGTACCGTACAGGCGGACAAATTCCGGAATGGTCCGCGCATCCCGCGCCGTGATGATCGGTTCGAATTCGGGGCCGTCGCAGACAATGCCGCCAAGCCTCTCAAGCTCTTCGTCCCATTCCTTTTTCGCCTCTTCGATCTGGGTGGTATATCCGGAATGATACCCCGCCTCACGAAGCAGCGCACCGAGCGCTTTCACGCTCTCCCTCGCATCGCCCACCGCTTTCACCGCGTCCAGCTTATACGCGTGGAAACGGCTGATATTGATGGCTGCAAAGCGCACATTTTCATTGTGGAACAGCCACTTGGAGCTGGTGGTAAAATCGGTCATGCGGGTGCCGATCCCGATCACACAGTCGGCTTCCTTCGCGATCTTGTTGGAGGCAGACGTTCCCGTCACGCCGATCCCGCCGAGGCAGCAGGGATGGCCCGATCTGCATGCGCTCTTTCCGCCCTGTGTCTCACCGAACGGAATCCCGAACTCCTCGCAGAACTTCTCAACTTCTTCCCCTGCTTCGGAATAGCGCACTCCGCCTCCGACGATCACGATCGGTTTGGAGGAAGCTCTGATCACCTCCGCCACATCCTGCAGTTCCTCCGCAACGGCCACCGGCCTTGTGATGCGGTGCACACGCTTTCCGAAGAAATTCTCCGGATAGTCATAGGCTTCTCCTTCCACGTCCTGCGGAAGCGCGATCGCCACTGCGCCGGTCTCGCCCGGGTCGGTCAGCACACGCATCGCATTGATCAGGGCGGACATCAGCTGCTCGGGGCGCTGGATCCGGTCCCAGTACCTGACGACCGGCCTGAAGGCGTCATTCGTCGTGAGCGCCAGGGAACTGCTCTGCTCGATCTGCTGCAGGACCGGGTCCGGCTGTCTGGAAGCATAGGTATCCGACGGGAACACCAGCAGAGGGATGTTATTGACCGTAGCGGTGGCACACGCAGTCACCATGTTTGCCGCGCCCGGACCGATGGAAGAGGCGCAGGGAATGATCTTCCTACGGTCATTCTGCTTCGCATAGGCAATCGCGCAATGGCACATGCCCTGCTCATTTCTTCCCTGCATCACCTTGATGCTCCCCGGGTTCGTGTCAAGCGCTTCTCCGAGCCCGACTGCGATCCCATGGCCGAACAGCGTGAAGAAAGCTTCCACGAATTTCGTTTCCTGCCCGTCCATGGATACATACTGCGCATCCAGAAACCGTACGATCGCCTGGGCAGTCGTCAGTCTCACCGTCTTTTTCATGATTCCCCTCCTTTCGGATATAATCCGGACGGTCCGGGAAATCTCCAGGCCGCCCTGCGCGTACAGGATCTGTACATGATCCGGGTCTTTACTGATACAGCTCCGGTTTTTCGATGGTCTTCACCGGCAGGAACTGCGAGGTGCCTCTGGACGCGTTCAGCGCGTCTCCGGCGACGCAGGCCACATATCCGTCCCAGGAAGAAGGCCCGGTCAGTACGCCTTCCTGCACGGACCTGACCCATTCGCACATTTCGATATCGTATGCCTCGATAAAGCGTTCCTTCCAGTCTGTCATGATCGGCATGGTCTCCCCCGGCGCTTTGGTCAGATCCGGGCGTGACCTGCGGACGACTGCATAGGGATCCGGAAGCTTCACGGTTCCGTTCTCGCAGACCACCTCACACTGGATGTCATAGCCGTATCCGTCGGCAACCTGCACCTCCACGTCGATAAAGCAGTCATCCTGTGTGCGGAGGAGCATCACCTGCGGATTGTCATATCCCTTGTCGGAATTCACGCTCTGGCGGACACGGACACACTGCGCGTCCTTATACTCCTCACCCAGCAGCCAGCGGCAGATATCCAGCTCATGGATCGCCACATTCGTGACCCCGTTCTCCGTTTTGAATCCGGGTCCCTGGGAAACGTTGCGGTGCGCTGCCTTGATCAGCAGCGGACGTCCGATCTCTCCGGAAGAGATGATCCGCTTCATCTCCGCATAGCCTCTGTCATACCTGCGCATGAAGCCGACCTGGACCATCCTTTTTCCGATCTTCAGTTCTTCCGCGATGATTTCCTCGCAGTCCTTTGCATTCTGGGAGAGCGGTTTCTCACAGAAACACCACTTCCTCTGCGCAAGCACCTTCATCACATAATCATGATGGGTGGCATCGATCGAGGTGATAAGAACGGCTTCCACCTCCGGGTCTCTGATCATCCCGTCGCAGTCATTTCCGAAGGAACGGATGCCATACAGCGCAGCGGTCTCGTCCGCAGCCGCCGGCACATAATCGCTGACTGCTGCCACTGTCGCTCCCGGAACGGTCTGGATGATCCTTCTGCAATGGTCCCTGCCGATCGCCCCGCATCCGATAATGCCTATCTTAAGGTCTTTTCCCATATGCTTCCCCCTGTCTTCTCAACATCCAAGTTCCATTACCCGCCGCCTCCCGGAGGCGGGAGCGTCCCGGCGGGCTGCTCCTGTCGGTCAGGGATTCTCTGCAGACAGCAGCATCACAGTCCCGTATGCTCCCTGATATAGTTTCTTCCCCTGATCGCGTACTCAAGCGGTTCTGCCTTTGCAGGATCCTGCTCCGCTTCCACCAGCAGCCAGCCGGTATAGCCGCTCTCGGAGAGCAGGCGGAAGATCGGATCAAAGTCCACATCGCCGTCGCCCGGAACCGTGAAGGCCCCGTTCCTGACTGCCTGCAGGAAACTCCAGTTTTTTTCCCGGACTTCCTTCACCACATCCAGCCGCATGTCTTTCAGGTGGACATGTCCGACTCTGTCCGCGTACTTCTCAAGCATCGCAAGCGGATCCTCGCCGGCAAAAGTGAAATGGCCGGTGTCATAGCACAGGAA